>DATJPP010000039.1:0-26488 GCA_035506355.1 Candidatus Margulisiibacteriota bacterium
GCGGCGAAACCAGGTCTGGGTTAGAAGTCAAAACTACAGTAGATAGGCAGTTGGGATTACAGCAGCCGGATATAATCGCCTGGGGCAAAGACCGAAATGGCAAGGAGCAGATGTTTATAGCAGAAACCGGCAAGAGCGACTATCAGGCAGTAAAATCCGAGATAAATTTAGCCCGTCAAGAAGGCAGGATTACCAGTATTAAAGAGTTGGGCTATAGCGATAAAGAGGCAGGTTTAGGGTATCGCACAGTTGAAAATGGCATAAAAGTCACAAGAACAATCTCTAGCCCTGAGAACAGGGCGCATGAGTTCATAGAGGATATCGAGACGAGTGGCTTAAGGGATGACCTGAGGCTTAAATCAGAAGAAGTCACCAATGATTTAACCCGCCGCGCCCATGACCTTGCTCAGCAGATTGCCCCGGCTAAGATCGGCGATAGCGTCAATGAAGGCCTGCCGACGCTAGAGCAGCAGCCGCTCATGGATATGGCAGGGGTATCTGTTCTTGCTGCCAGGGGACCGAGAAAACAAAGGTCAGAGTACGGAGTAGATATAGCCACTGAACGCGGACGTGCGGTTATCCTGACCCCTTGGGAAGTAGAAAAGAATTTACGTCCGGCCTGGACGAGCAATGCTAAGGATATATCTGCCGAAGAAGCAATCCGGATGATTAAAAACGGAAAGCTCGATGATATAGGCATTCTGGGACAGCTGCAACAGGCTCCCAAGGAGAGCAAGGTTTTCTTTAAAGAGAGCTCACGGGCTAAAGAGGTCTTTTCCATAGAGATTAATGCCCAAATAAGGGAAGAAGCGGATAACAGGATACTTGGCGTTCATGGAGAAAAAGGCAGAAGGCCAATCAGGGGCGTATACGGAAGGATAAAAGGAGGAGAGGATTCTGACCAAGGTACAATGGTTGACTCAGAGGTATTGGGTGCTACTTACATAGCAAGCTCTTTGAAGCCGGTGAGAATAGCGATATCTGCTCCTCCTAACGCAGGAAAGAGCACGGCAGCGATATTCAGTGCATTAGGCTTAATCAAAGAAAGAGTCTATGGTCGATCGGCCAAGCGGTTAGTCATCATTGAGCAGAGTGATACCCACGCCGATCAGGTTTATTGGAGAATAACCGGTGATGTTGCCTCCAGCGAGTACTTAAGCAAGAAAGAAAAGTCCAGATTTAATAATGGCGTGCTTCGTTGGAGGGTCAAAGATAAGGATAACCCTCTTCCTGGCTTTGCGGGTAGAGATCTTGTAATTTTATCCGAGTCTGACCTGGAATATCTGATCGGCTTGCGCGAGAATGCCAAAGAGAAGCTTTCTGAGCATGAGCGGGCGTTAAAGGGATTGTTAGACGGCGCCATACTCATGAACACCGATTATTTGGATAATCCTTCCCTGCTCATCACCGACGGAGAAAGCAAGCTTAGCGAAGGACAATTTAATGAATATATCAAGGCAGTATCCAAAGCCCAGGATTTATTGGATAACGTGCTCGGAGGAAAAATTGTCTTGAAGGATAAGAAGGGTAAAATGGAGATTCACCGTACCGTAATCAGGGATGGAGAGACTGTTCTTGATCCGGGGGCAAACGACAATTTAATTGATGCCTTGTTAAAAGAGATGGCTAAAGAATTACCCGGTGCTGAACGGCTGGATTTGGAGGCGGTAAGAAAGACCGATGAAGGCAGGCTTATGATAGCGGCCTTGAAGGCGGTTATGATCGCCAGGGCCGAAGTGCCTGGCATTGATAAGCTGGCTACTTTTGATGAGAAGAGTGGTAAATGGGTAATCATACCTCTGAACCCCAGCGGACGGGCGCATGATGTGCGCGTCTCCAACAGTCTGCAGGCTATTGCCGATGTAATGATACACAATGCCCGCGCACGCGATGGCAGCAGGCCGGAGACAGTCCAGATACCCTTAGAGTATGACAAGGTAGAAATCCAGGGTATAGGGCATTCCCTGGTCTCTTTTGGCAAGATGTTGCATGTCGCCGAAGAAATGGGTGCTGTAGGTACAATTTTGTTTGTAGGAGGAATGAACGAAGATCAGCTCCATAGTATGGATGGGTTCTTTGGCTTGAAGCCGATAGGCAAGGTGGAAAGGCCGCGCTTTGACCCGCTAGTCAACGATAAGAAGCTTAAGGTAGGAGATGCAACCGGTAAAACTGATACGGAAATACTCGAAATGGCCAATGCAGAAGTGGCTAAGCGGGCTGCAGAAGGCAAAGACATCCTTATTACCTGCGACGTCCAAAAGAGCGAAGAGCACGGAGATTCCCAGTATACCATAAAGGCTTTCAGCGAAGTCAACATAAATAGCCTGCGCTTCATCCTGGATCATCAGGGAATATGGCGGCAAATAGACCCTGGTAAGTCTTTGAGCGAGGCCAGAGCCGTCTCTGAGATAATAGCAGCCAGCAAAGACAAGAGAACCCCGATTGACTACGTAATAGGTAAGGCAAGGGAAGCAGAGGGAGCAAGGATATTTATTTCTCGTCCCAATGCTTATGGTATTGATATCAATGGCCTATCTGACCGCGCAATCTCTATCGCCCTTGTGGATTCCAAGAGCGAGATGCTCCCCGCCTTCCAGATACTTAGGCGATTAAGGCCGGCCGAGGGTCAAGATTTTAGTTCAGTAGACAGGATGATTATCTCGCGCGATATTGAGGATACCAGCCTGGAGAATCTGGAGACAATCTTTACCAAGAACCAGGAAGATGCGGATAAACAGGACCGGCTAAGGAAAGGAATGGATTTCACAAGGGATAGCAAGTTTAAGTTTAATATCTTAATCGGCTCTTTGCTGGGCCAGCAGGCCAGGGAGAAGATAGATAAGGTTAATAGAGTAGAGCAGGCTGAGGATTCAGTGCGCGCCTATCAGAATCTGCGCAGCAGTGTGGTGTTAAGCATCGACCATTTGAATGCCGAAGCGGACCATGGGATGAAGTTCTTAACCGATGGCTGGGGCCAGGGAGAATTAAAAGAGATTTATCCGGAGCATCCTAAGACAGATAACGAGAGAAAAGCCAAGGCGCTTATCGATGTGCTTGTACTGGGTAAAGGTTCTCAGGCAGATAAAGAGAGGATAGCCGCTGAGTATGACGGCGAGCCTGTCTATAAGCAGCTTACCCCTGAGCAGGTAAGGAATGTTCTGAGGAAAGGGTTTGAGTCTAATCCTGAAGAAGGGAAGAGCCCGTATCCTAAATTTACCTCTTCTAATATAGAGCACGCCTACACTGTCCGCGCAGAGAAGCGAGGCGTTCCTTCTGCGGTTCCCAACGAAAAACTCACTCCTCCTACCTATAGCGAATTTAAAGAGGCCTATCCGGACTTAGCCGCTAAGTTTGAAAGGTTACCTAAAAAGGTCCAGGGCTTATTTGTGCGGGATGGATTTATGGTGGGAAATGGTGGCTTAAATCATGCCATGCAGACCATAGGGCTTTGGGATGAAAGAGAGCGTCTGGCAGTAAACGATTTCTTAGAGCAGGCTGGCTTAGGAGACTTAGCGCTTCCTGTGTCAGAGGCTTTAATTACTCCGGAGCAGTCCTTCAAACTCGTCATCGGTTTGGCCAAGGAAGGGTATATTGATGTCTCCAATCCTTACCGCGGCATAGATTCCATCCCCAGGATATCCACTTTAACCTTTGCTATAGCAGATCATATCAATACTCAGCGGGCATATGCCCCTGGGCAGATAAAGAAGCTGCAGCTTGGACAGATTAATGCGGTGGAATTCTTTATGCAGAACCTGAAAGATAATGGCAGCTCCGGCAAGGCCTTGAAGAAGGCATTAAGCACATTCAATGCCCAGCGTAATATCAATATACTTAAGGATAATAAGCGCAAATTACGGGACCTGCAGAAGATATCCGTGGCTATGGGCAGAGAATCGGACTATGCCAGCTTAGTAGAATTGATGCCGCTGGTATTGCCTGTAGGCCCGACGCAGTTAGAGGTCTTCCATCAGCTGGATCTTTCCGGGATTGATTCTAAACTCCTGGGCAAACTGACATTTACGCAATACTTCTTCCTGAATACCGATCCATTGGCGCGCGGCGAATTATTCGCTAAATCCATGGATAGCGTCACGAGGCAGGCAGCCTTATCAATGCAGCGCTTTATGTTGACCAACGGTGTGGTCAAAAGGAGCACCTTACGCAGCTTTATAGACCATAGCCAGCAACAGGCGCAGCGCTTAGGCATAGATGAGGAGACGGTTAAGAAGGTAGGTCTGGTCTTCAGGGAGATTCTTGATAAGAATTACATCGGTAGCGATGCCGAGACCGTGCCTTATTGGATAGTTCAATCTGTTTTGGCCAAGGCGGGGTTGATCAGACAAAAAGATGCATTTGCCGGACTAAGAAACCTTGGGATCACCCCGGAATTCAGGCACGGATTAAGGTTTAGCGATGCCGAGGAGTTTATTGTTAAAGAGAGAAAAGCGGCTGAGAAGGCGGGCAATAATGTAGAGCAGAAGACAGATATCAATTTTGAGGGCATATTGACCGATATCCGTCCGCACGAGGATATGTTCTTTAAGCTATTGAATCCGGAAATATCCAGCCGTATCTTAGGCCAAGGCTCCAGCCTGTTTACCTATGAGCAGGCGCGGGATTTTGTTCTCAGGCAGCCTAAGAATAGCTTCTCCAGTGAATCTTTGAAGATTCTGGGCGCCTTAAGCGAGGATTCCTCCTTCTATCTGGTCTTCAGGTCAATGAATCCGCTTCTGGTTTCTCTCGTGGAGTCGGAATTTAAGCAATATGGCCTGGAGGGGATCAGGCTTAAGCTAGGGAAAAATTGGCACGGCGATTACGGGGTGCGTATTGAAGTCGGACCTTCCGGGTATTTACGCGGCCCGGATAAGACCAAGAGTACCAGCGCCCAGGTAGCACCGCCTGAAGAGAAAAAAGGCACTGCCGGGAATAATTATCCCGGTAAACAGATAATTAAGAGCGAGAAGGGTTCCTATACTGTAAAGGTAGATAGCGTAGATAACTTCAGCTTCAGGGTTAATGGAGACGGGCTGTCGTTGGGCCTCTCTTTAGCCGGCCAGTATAATTTAGGACGCGGGGCGCATGAGTTCTTCCATATTGCCGTTAAGAATATAGGTAAGGATCCTAAGAATATTGTGATCCTGGATGCAAAGGGCAGGGTGGCGCAAGAAGCTACTCAGGAAGCCAGGCAGAATTATATTAATCTCCTGAATAAGGTAAGCGCGCTTAACGGAAGGGCCTTAAATGAAGAAGATTTTGCCATCCAGGAGTTAGGCATAAACGAGGAATTAACCCGTTATTTCAGCTTGAAGGGGTTAGTTGATTCTCTCTCGCAATCCCAGGAAGAAAAGCAGAGATTATTGGCTACGGAATCTACGACCTTGGGCGGGTTTACCGGACATATGAATAATATTCTCCAGACACGCCAGGCAGTTGACCGGGCCTTTAACGAAATAGAGCAGTTATCCGCAAGCGGAGAGCTTTTGACCAAGATCCATAACGATGTTTCAGAAGAGAAGAAGTTGTACGATTTACGCAGTAGCCAACAGGAAGAGCTCTTTAAAGAGTTAGCTGCCGAGAGAGAGAAAAATGCGGTTAAGACTCCGGATGAGATTAACTTTGTCTCAGCCGCTGGTAAGGCGACTGCAGATTTATTCGACAATTTCATCCCGGATTTAATTTCCGAGGGTTCTCCCAAGGACCTTAAATCGAGGATAATCAGTGTAATTAAGAAGTCAGGAGGCGAGGTCGCCGATTTTGGTAACGGAAGCGAAGAGGCCAATATCGAAATAGCATGGAGCGATTCTCCTGATACCAGGCCGAGCGCCTGGGGTAATCGTCCTCCCAAAGAAATTAAAGAGAAAACTACGCTTTGCGTTGATACGGGAGTGAAAATTGAAGGTAAGTATAATGGCGATGTTTCACGCGTCTATGCCTTCGGAGAAGCTACGGAGTTGCAGGAGAAGCTATATGAGATAACGGTAAAGACTTACACTGCCGCAGCCAATGAAGAAAGTAGGCAACTGCGTGAGCACGGCCAAGTTAAAGCCTCTGAGATAGCGAAGATTGCCCGGGAAACAATGCATAAGCTATTGGATGAGGCAGGGTTATTGGAGTATGAAAAATATGCTTATTACTCCGACACAGAAGGGGCTAGGCACGACTTAGGCCATGGTACTGGTAAGGCGGGTCACGAGGATTCCTTATCAATAGCGGAAAACAGCATCGATATTATTAAAAACGGCATGTCTCATAGTATAGAGCCGGGTATTTATGTTCCGGGGATTATCCATGCCAGGGTAGAGAATACAATACTTGCTACCGCTCAAGGTGCGGTATCTTTAACCGGAGAGATGCCAGAGAAGCTGCCGGTTATTCCGCTTAAAGGCGGCAAGGTCTCTTCCGCTATTACTCAGCAGCCAGAGCAGATTGTGGTTCTAGCTGATGCCCTCCGAGCCTTTATACCGGGGGCTGAGGTTGTGCCTACTAATGCCGCCAGCTCGTCAATTAAACAAACTGCGCCAATAGGTGATATCCACTTTATTTATGAGAGCCACGGGACAAGGGCAGCCGATCTTGGCTATATCATGAATCGCATAGAAGAAGTGAAGCAGACAGGCAAGGAGGTTGTTCTTGTGCTGGAGGATCTTGAATATGAGCCAGATTCTCAGTTACAGAATGCTGTAAATGAAGTAGCGCAGGGCACGGCCACAGATGATACATGGGCCTTGATTGGTGGCAAAGTAGGTGGTAAAGATTACGCAAATAATATATTTCTTACTATTAAACGTCTTAAAGGCTCTGGGGTAGAGGTTGTTGGCGTAAGGCATAGCCCTGAAGCAAAGGCGTTATCCAAGGCATCCGAAGTGGACGATGAGTATGCTTATAGGCAAGCCATAAAAGAAAATAAAGAAAGTGCCCTAGAGATATACCAGGGAAAGATTGATAAAGAGGTGAGGAGCTCGGTCCTACGCGACCAAGCCTTAGTTGAGCAACTTAATAAGCTTTACGCCAGCAATCCGGATAAAAAGATTATAGTTCTCAGGGGCGCATTCCATACCGCACCTTACCTTTCCTTAAAGAAAGACGGTATTAGCGTAACCAGGGAGTTCTTGGGGGATAGTAATAAATACGGATTTAATGACGCAGTTGTCCGAGATCAGTATTTACAGCAAATGGGCCTGAAATCTAGCCAAAATATACCGGAAGCAGCTTATCTAAGGTCTATGGTTAGAGAGCTGCTCTTTGAGGCCTTCCCGGCAGGCAGCCCAGAGTTGCTTGATAATATCGCAGCTAGGCTGGGAACCAAAGAATATATTAGCGACTTAGGCAGGTATCTGGCGAAACAAAATCCTGCAGGCAGAAGAGAATATGATAATAAGGTTGGCGAATGGGCAAAGAATGCTAAAGTTAAAGTAGGTTTCTTGAAATATGAACCGGTAATCAGCGAAATAGAGTATGCGAATTTAATTGGCCAGCCGCAAACCATTGCCTCTTCGCCGATGCAGCCTTTTGAGGGCCTACAAGACACGTTCTTTAATAATATAAGTAAGAATCTACCTTATTCGCCGGCTGAGGAGGGTAAACAGCTGCCACAGAGGCGGCCTGAGGCTTTACCTGTAACTACAGGTGCGGCTTCAAGCACAATACCGTTTAATGGCATGGGTTCAAGCAGCAGCGTGGGCCTCCTTGGGGCGTTTGTAGGCATGCTAAGCACTAATACTCATATTGGTCAATTTGCCGCTATTGCTAGTTCCGCGATTGGTATGATGGGAATATCTACTAAAGACTTTAATACTTCTACAGGAACTGCTGTAAGAACGCTCTCGCCGGGTGTTACTGGAACCAACTCGCTTCCGTCCAAAGCGAAGTTGGTGCACGAGACAAACGGACAAACAATTAGGTGCATAGCAAGTTACGACTTCAGTGAGCCGACAACTACGGCAATGAAGCAAGGTTCTCTGATCAGAACCCTGGGTGCGACGAGTGCAACCCCAGAAAGCAAGGGGAAGCGGGCTTGGACCAAGGCAAAGGTCAGTGGAACGGGTAATACCAGAGATGTTACCTATATATACATCCCTGGGGATCGTGCAACAAAGGAAGGTTCTGTCATAGGAACCCGAGGTGCGATTCGTGTAACCTCGAAAAAGGCAGTTAGAAAGTTCCTGGTCTACGCCGAAGTTTATAGCGAGGCCAATAATGGCGCTACAGGCGCCAGCAGGACCGGTAAGATCAGGAGTGCATACACTCCTGAGGCAATAAGTACCACCTCGAAGTTCACCGGAACTCCGCTTAGCGGAGCTTTGTTTGTTTTTATCCCTTCAGAAAACCAGAATTCAACCCTAAATTTAAACCAGTTCTATAATCAGGGAGGTGCGCTATGGCTCATCTTACCTTCGATCACATTGTCAGATTTACCGACTCAACCCTCTTTGCCGCAGCCCGTGACCAGGGAAAAAGAATTAAGCTCTTCCTCTACAACGAAGAGACCGGCAACATCTATACCCGCCATGCAGAGGCTTGGAGAGAGCTTGGAGACGACAGGGAAGCCGTCCTTAATCGCTTCTTTGAAGCTCGCAGCCGTATCCCAGCCTATGGGGGCAATAGTACACGCAACTAGCGAGAATTTTGTCTCCAGTCCGGCAAATAACGCCAATAAGATTGATTCTGAAGTTTATACCTTGATTGATATAGCAATCGAGCAGTTGGCCCGCCTGCAGGCTAATATTTCTCACCGTATCTTAGGAAAAGATGGGAAGATACAAAACGGTGTAGCTACCGAGATAGCTGATTTTATCCAGGCCCGCAAGGACGTATACGAAATGGTCAAGAGCGAGATGTCGGAGGAGAACGAGGAAGAGATATCCGATTTAATCGTAGAACTGAAGGCTTGGATAAAAGGCATACCTTCGGATGATAAGGCTCTGGAGACCCTGGATATCGAAGTTCTTAGCCAGGGCGTTACGCTGGTTGCCATGCTTTTAAGGAATGGTTATTTGGAAGATTTAAGGCTGAAAAAGAGCGGCGTAGAGCTGAAATTCTTAAATAACCTGAAAGCAACCAACCGCGAGCTAAGGGTCAAGCTGAACGATGCTTTCGTCGCTATCAAAGTAGAAGAAAAAGTAACAGGAGTAGAAGAAAAAGTAGAGAACTTAAGGAAGAAACAGGAAAACACTGACTCCAGGGTGGAATTAAGCATAGCCATATCCCAGGCGCTTCTGGATGCCAAGGCCAGGCAGAATGGTCTTTTCTCCGGTAAGATAGAGTGTTTAACCAGCTCAATTTACAGCATTGATCCGGAATTAGGCAAGGTTATTGAAGCGGATAGGGGTAAGAAAGAGCTGGAAAGGATAATAAAATTAAGCAACGGAAAGTTAGGGCTTTATGGTATGCCTGAATTTATTATGCGCAATTTACCCAAAGAACTCTTAAGACAACTGGTAGTCATAGTAGATAACGGTAATGGCCAATACCATGCTGTGCGCATTTGGGATTTTGACGGTGATAAGGCCATAGTCTTTGTTGAGGATAATTATAATGGTAAGACCAATACCGCAGCCGACTCAATAGCGTTAAGCAGATTTTTGAATCTTGGCAAAGAAATAGTGGTGTTAGGGCATATTAATATAGCCGGGCAACTTTTAGGGAAGGGCGCAAGAAAGCTCTCCGAGAAAGAAACAAAGAACATTTCCGATAAGGCCAAAGAAGTCAAAGGCAGAGGCGCTTCTAATGGTAGTAATAATCGTGGCGGATCGCGCGGCGGTTCAAGCTCTGCTGCTGGCTCCGAAGCTGATATGAATACCACCGGTGCGGTGATAGCTGGCGAAACCCATGAGCAGGTATTAGGTAAGAATGATAGATTAATGCTTATGTCCGGAGTTGAAATAGCAGCGAATAAAAACCTTGGTTATAGCCCTGCTATTTATGATATGGTTATTGTCTCTCCTTCGCATACCGATATCAATGTCGTAAGTACTCTCAACGGTGGTAAGCGGATAATAGAGAACCCCAGTGATATTAAAGACTTTTACAAAGTGGTTAATGAAGTCAATCCTACTGATTCCAAGAGGTCCGCGGATAATCAGAAGGATACTCCAGCTCTGCCTATTAACACTAATGTTAACGTAAAGGGCGGGCTCAAGGTTAATGCCGATAATAACGCGGTAATCGCAAAGAAAGTTATCCCGGCTTATAATAAGTACGTTGCAGACGTTACCGTAAACAGTTCAATAGCTATGAATAATGTTTACAATCCTACCCTGCATCTGCGTGGTCCGCCGGAAGAGGCCTCGACTACACTTGCTGCCTCGCCTCTTACCCAAAAGCCCGATTTTTATAATAAAACCCTGGTTACTTTAAGCGCCATTATTGCTGCCGTATTTGTTGGACTTGTGACTTATGGCCGCCTGCATTTTGGGCAAGCCTTATGGCCGTCTTACGCGGTAAACATGTTAACTATCGCTTCCTACCTGTTACATCTCTCCTTAGGCTATTTGGTCTGGACGACAATGCCCGGCATCTTTAGGGATGTCGAGAATAACAAGTCTTCCAGCGTGCAGTATGCCAGCTTCAGCCAGGCTTTAGGGCTGTTAACCTATTTTGCAGTGATGATGACTTACTCCATCCAGCGCGGCAGGATCATGCTGCTCGATGAATTCATGGTCCTCTTCAGCCTCTCCATGATTATGGCCGGAAGAGTGGCTGAGCAGGTTAAAGATTTGAACATAAGAGCTGTTGATTCTATACATTTTGTGCCTGCGGTGATAACCGGGGTTTTAACCACGCTGACTTATTTTAATACGAATATGGGACATCATATCGCCGTTCTTGCTGCCAAACACAGCCATATTGCTTATTTCTTCGCTTACGACTTCAATGATTTCTGCGCCGTTCCTTTATTCACCTTATTTACCTCTCTGATTATGACTGTTTTAAACCATTTTGTAGCTAACTTAAGCGGCGTACCTGCAGGGTCAAGGCGCAGCTTTGGCGAGCGCTACGACATCTTTACCGAGAAGATAATCTACAGCAGTAAGTATCTGGTGCGTACGGCGTTGTTCTGGGCAATCACCCTTACGGTTGTTTGCGAAGTGTTTGGCATACTTTCCACTCCGAGCTTTAAAGATGCCATAGATTATTTTGCAGGCGCAGCTGTCTTTGTAGGCGGGATGAGGCTTTTCCGTTCCAGCTCTCCGATATCCAATGAAGAACGGGAGGTCTCCAATACAAACAGACTGGGCATCTCCATCTTCGCCTTTATCTGCGCCTTAACAGCCCTGACCCCGGCTACCACTGGTAATGCTTCCCTGTGCCTGGCCGGCGTGAGCACAAGTGCAGATATCGCTTGGGCGGCGGCCATAGCCTTGGTTATATTAGGAGTTGCGAAGAAGATGCATTTTACCGTAATCGCTCTTTCCATGGCCCTATTAGGTACGGCCTACTTGGATGACCTATACGGGTTCTTTGTCAAGCTGCATCACATCAAGCCCTTGTGGACATTTGTCACGAGCCATGGCAACAACATAGTCTTTGATGGGCCTACCTTCTTAGGCATCTTCGGTATACCTCTTGAGTTATATAAGCTTTATAAAAACGGTGGTAAGGCCCTAAAGAATCCCACAAATATAGAATACTTGGTTGTCGGCTTATTGGCATTTAGCACTTTATATCTTACTGAGCATTACGCCGGTCTAGCCACCCGGCTGTATCATGAAATTCATCCTGAGAATATGCGCTATGTCAGGAATTTAACCCAGGATGACCGTGGCGATATCTATTCCTGGATTGGAAGCATATCAGTATTCATTCTATTTATGAAGTATAAACTGGTTAAATATATTGATAAAGCCAGGAGGTTAATCAGGAATTCGCTTAAGGTAAGTGATACTAGGATAGTAGATGAAGTCAACAAAGATCGGAAGAGCGGAACGGAAGAAGAGGCAGCCAAGCAGAGGCTGGCTCGGGAAGGCCGTTATTTTGAATGGGATATAAAGAAGGATTCCAAGAAGCGTTCTAGCTCGCCAATCATAAAGTACATTGCCGAGGGATTAGAGCTGGTTATGTACAGGCTGGTAAGTATCTATCGTGGATTCCCTGCTAACCCGTGGCAGAGAGAGATGTTTAAGTCCTATAAAGCCTCCCAGGAAAAGAGCGGCGTTCTCAATAAGTCGGAAAAAGGCAAAATCTACGAGTTAAGGAAATATGAAGTTTGGGAATTGAGGTTTATGGAGGCGCTTAGGGAGCTGGTAAAAGAAAGGATGGTCCAAAAGAAGAAAGCCGGCAAAGGCATTATTATAGGTTTTGACTATTCTCCTGTAAGCTACATTTATGGTTTTAAGGACACAATTGCCGTATACCTTGAACACACCAAGAAAGGCCTAGCCCTAGAACTGAATGTTGCCCCGTACTTCCTTCAGAGATGGTATGAGATGTATCAGAAAAACAGCGAATTTGCCAAAGATCTCTTGCATATACTGCTGGTGGAGAACTCGCTGGAAAATGTACATGTACGCGCTATCAAGACCTTTGGCCGCTTTGGCAAGGATATCCTAGGCAAGAACCATTTGCCTAAAACCTTTAATGTCGGGCGCTCTATGGATGATTATAAGAAAGCAATTGTTAGCGTTTGGATAGTCGGATTTTTGCATCCTCTTTACGAGACTCGTAGTGAACATCCTGTAGAGTATTTCGAGGTATTTACTGGTGATTCGGAATTCCATAAGAACCTTACAATCGCTGCTGAGGCCTTTGATGAGGGATATCAGGAGATGCTGAAGGCCAGCCAGTCTAATAGAGGCAGTTCGCCGCTGGACAACGAAAGTAACGACGCTCCCATTAATCGTGCTTGGGAATATCTGCGCGAGCAGCAAAAGGAGCAGGCAGATGGGATTTTGCGTCAATTAAAGGAACAGGGGGCAATCATCGCTTATTGGCATATACCGGCAAACAAAGAAGAAAAGGATGGTAAATACGTGAGGATAGTAACTGACCTGCCGGAAGGCGCATTTATGGAAACCCCGCTTTCCTCCGAAGGCTTTGGTTTCTTAGCGACAGTTATTTCCCGGGTTAACGACATTGAGGAAGAGCTTGGGATCGCTACTTTCCGTGATAGATTTGACGCCTCCAGTTTAGGTGAGTTTGCCGCTAGAGAGCTTATTACCAATGTTTGGAAATATGCCGAAGAAGGATTCGTGGTCATGCGCTATGTGTATGGCGAAAATGGGGATAAGCTTGGAATTAATCTCATCGTTATGGATAGAGGACAGGGTATTCAGCATGTTAATAATGCGCTTAAGCCAGGAGTTTCTCAATTTAGGACGCGCGGCCTGGGCCTGACCTATTTAGCTGAGAAGAATAGGTTCGGTTACCGGAACTTTGATCTTAAGAGCCTACCCGGGGAGGGAACGAAGGTATCCATAGAAATATCCAATAAATTCTCCAGCTCGCCGGTAGCGGAGAATATAAACAAAAATACCATATACGATCTTAAGAATGCGTATGCCTCCCGTGCCGCCGAAGATAGCGAAATCATCACAGAAGACAAAGTAGGAGTATTCACCAGCGGATATATGGTCACCAGCAGTATCCATATTGCCCAGTGTTTTGCTTTATTACTCTACGCCGAAGGGAAACTTGTTCTGGCGCATCTCTATTCTTTAGATTACGTTACGATAGATAAACTCGTAAATATTCTGAAGGACTACGGCTTGAACGCGAAAGGCCTGAGGGTCCAGGCATTTTCTGCTTATCCCAATGAAACAACCCACCAGTATGCCCTGGTTGAAACTATATTAAGAGACAGATTTGGTGATGTAAGATTATTTAACTACAGCAATAAGGATCATCTATATGTTGAGGTAGCAATTCCGGAAATGGTGGGATCAGTTTATAATGTAGATTCTGAATACTATAGCTTCATAGAGATTAAACCCGACGGAAGTATTCAAATAACCGTCCCTGAAATCTCGGAAGCAGGCTCCAGCTCACCGGTTAAAAAGGCCGATGCTGCTAAGACTGGTATGCCGGCACTCCCGACTGAAGCTACAGCTGTAGTGAATAATGTTGCAGCCGCTAAAGAGAACGCCTTGGCAGAGGAAGATTTGGTTTCTAAGGTTGCCAGAGAAGAGGCATTAAGCGCGGCGGCAAAGAAAGAATATGTTGATGATATCTTTAGGGATGGGCTGATAGAGAGATTAGGTGTTGGCAACGCTGTTGAGTTTACTGCTCCTCCTGAAGCCTTCGCTTTTGTTTCAAGCAACACCGGAACAACAAACGAAGGAGGATTAAATGGATACAGTAAGGTGGGAATTCAGGGAAGAATTAAAAAGTTTGGAAACGCAGTATCTGATCCGAGAGATGGAACTAAGGAGGAAGGAAGAGGGGTTACCGAAGTTATTTCCGGATACGCAGGAAGGGATGGAACCGGCTTAATACCTTCCGGAAAGATAACTTTAACTGCAACAGATTTCTTCGGCTACGTTTATAACCGCATCAATTCCACTCTCCGCGAGGCTGGGCTGTATATCAAGAACGCCAGAAGCCCTCCCGCTGACAACAATATTTCAATAACCCGTAGATTATCAACCAGGCCATACGCTCTTACCCGTGGCAGGAATAGAGTTGTGGCCATTGTTGTTTCTGGTGACGCCGTGGCCCTTGAAGACCTCTCAAGGAACGACCCCCGCGGCGTTACCGGAACAACAGCAAAAGGAGGTGTGCCATGTGTAAAATCAACTTCGACCTTCTCGATTTTGAACACGTTGTTGAGTTTACCAAAGACTCTACCGTCTTCGCTGCAGCTCGGGATAACGGTAACGGGCACCTTAGGTTATTCCTTCACCATGAGACAACCGGTAACGTCTACACCCGTAACGGCAGGGCAGACAGCTGGGAAGAGATTGTCGGGCAGGATAGAGAAACAGTCCTTACCCGCCTCTTCGCCGCTCGTAACAACCACATCCCGGTTTACAGGATCAACGGCTCCCATAATTAATGAGCAGGGGGCCGTTGTTTCCCCTGTCTCCAGCTCCATCGGAGCTTATGTAGCCACATTTACCTCCAGCTCGCCGAGTGAGCGGAATAAGAATAAAGCCGAAGCCGAGAGGATAATTGAGGCAATGGCTACGAGAGACTCTTACCTTGAGCAAGCCGTAGAGCAGGCTGCGCTGGTAGAATGTCTCAAGAGCCTCGCTGCAGAGATAGGAGAGATGGAAGACGCCGATTTAGCGCAGCAATGGCCTGGCATCCGTGGGTACTTAAGAAATGAATGGAATGTAAATACCCTACCGCAGTCAGTGACAAAAGAAAAGGCCATCAGGTTGCTGAATCTAGCCCGCAGCAAGGTGGAGGCAGAAGCAAATAGCATAAATTCCGATACCCTCTTCTTAAATGCCGTAATGAAGGAATATGCTACATATTTAAAGACCCAGAAACGTAAGCTTTCCCAGGAAGACAGGCTTGGAGCAATCAGGGAGGTTATCTGGAAGGTCATCACCGATGATATCTCCGCCCTCTGGGCAGAGTTAACCAATACTAACAATGGCCGGGTTACCCCTGAATTCAAAGAGTTAAGCTATTACGTGCGTAATACCATTACTGCCGCAGTCTTCGGTGAGATTATCAAGTATGCTGGGTTATCAGAGGTAATATCCGAAAAAGACTACCAGTCCCACGCCAATTTATTAGCCTCCTTCTTTATATATACCCTGCAGAAAGATAAGGTCGCGTTGTTTATGGACGACTCCATATTGAAGTATTACAGAGACAGAGAGGCCATTATCGAACATCTAAATGAGCTTAAGTATCAGTTAGAGAACAACGGCCTTAACGCTGAAGAAGTCGCGGCTGCTGAAGCAGATTCGCAGAAGGCTTCTCAGGTAACGCCACTTGTGCAGGAAGATAAGGATGCATATGCCAAAGAGATCGCCAAGCTCAAAGAGCTGCTGAGGTTCTATGATAGGTATATAACCCGCGGTGGATACGCCGATATCCTGAAACAATACAATCAACTTAAGTTTGAAGTTAATAAAGTATTTCCTGCCTCCAAAGATGCTGTTTATACCAAGGTTAACCTGGCTGGGATAGGAGTTATGGCATTAGTCCTGTTTGCCGGGATAATCGGGTTAGCCGCCTCTACCGGATCAGCCTATGCGGCCGCAGACCAGCATGCAGCCTACGGTTTATTCTCCAGCACAGGCGACCAGGCGATAAATAATGCCTTATTTCATAATATGCTTCCGGATACAAATAAGATTCAGAACCACGAAATAATCAATAAGGTCATTCCTGGATTCAACAAAGGTAGCGTCCAAGCCGACACTGTCCCCTATTATACAACCGTCAGTAAGAAAATCCCGGCAAAGGAGAGAACGGCAACGGTCATAGAACCCGGGAAACCCGATTTCGATTCGCTGCAGATTAAAGGCATCACCGTGGACGAGAACTTTAAGATGGAAGATATCCAGCTGCTTAAATACTTAGGCGTAAATACCATCCGTACTTATGCCCCGATTACCGATACCATATTATTAGATAGCTTGTATAAGGCTGGGATTGAAGTAGATTTAGGCATTCCTTATGATAACGGCAACGGTTCGTATTACAATATCAAGGACGGAACTTATAAAGAATATATTGAGAAGTATTGTAGCAGGTATCCTGCTATCCGCATGGTTACTCTGGGCAATGAATACAATTATCATCCGAAGTGGTTCAATGGCGACTTGAATAATTGGTATGCCGCTTTAGAGGAAGCCGCAGAATACATTCACAAAACCAATCCTGGCTTTAAGGTCGCTACTGCTCATGGAGAGGTCCCGAGTGTGGATGTGTTAAATAGATGTCCTGCGGTAGATATCTGGGGAGTGAATATTTACAGATGGAATACTATCGGCAACCTTCTTGGACAGTGGCACGATGTAGTTTCTCAGAGAAACGACACCACCAAGCAGCTCAAGATTTATATCTCTGAAACCGGAGCTGATTCTTACGATAGCAGGAAGGATATGGATAGAGAAGATCAGCGCATGCAGGCTGTTGCTGATTCCACCTTGTTGGGTAATATTGCCCGCTTCAGCTATAGAAAAGAGTTCTTAGGGGTTACCTTCATGAGCTTAAAGGATAACTGGTCTAAGTCTGGCAATCCTTCGTTGCATGATAAAACCGGATTTGCCCACGCAGGCGTGCCTTATGACGGTTATGCCAACGAAGAATACTGGGGTTTCTTTACCCGCGGCGGATTCCCCAAAGAGGTAGCCCGTGTAATGAATAGGAATCTCCGTGGTAACACAGCTGCCTTGGACGGCTATCCTTTTGTTAACTATGTAAGCTTGGATTGGAATACATACCGATATTACAACTCTGTCTACAACCTTATGAGCAACAAGGTTACTACTTTTAGCCTTGATCCTCAGGTAGTACGCGAGAATATTAAGCACGATTACAAGAACGCTAGCCAGACCAACCAAACATCGCTAACTTTTGGTGGAGGGTATAACTGGACTCCTGCCAATTCCTTCTTTAATTTGGATTTAGGCAAGGCTTTCCATCTTCCCTGGTTGGATAAGGTCAAGGTAAATCTTGGTTTCTCCAGTGAGGCCCAATCAGTATTTGATATCCTTGACCTGGGCAGAGGCGTTGCTAATTTAAAATTCAGTCCATTCAATGTAAATGCCGTTATGTGGTCTATATATGGCGTAGATAAGGTTTGCCAGATTACAAACACCTTTAAGGAAATAAAATTGGATGCTAGGGAACGCGGTGGCGTATATATATTAGATACAGCGCGCATACCTCTCTCTAAAGTTCTTGTTGAGCGTACGCCATATATAGTTAATCCTCAGATTATTGACAGTACAAGGTTCAGTTATATCGATTCCATGAAGTATTGGAAATTCGTCCCGGCACAGGTGATACCGGATGGCATTCAGGAGCTTGTGAGAATAATCCCCGGATTGAATCGTGTTTTAGCAGACTACAGTAAGCAGCTGGTATTTGAGAAGGCCAAATACCCGGCAGTGTATATCTTTAGCACGGCAGAAGCGTTCTATTACTCCGAGGCGCTGAAGAATAATAATAAATACCATATTTATATCATCAAGCGCGATGGCGAATACGCCACCGGGTATATGGTAGATATCAAGACCAAAGAAGTGAAGATATATTTTAAGACTATTCGCTTCTTAAAGGATAAAAATGGGGATGTTATTACTGAGAAATTCCTGGAAAAATACGGCCTCTGGATGGAGGATAATACGGCCTACATCATACCTTCTGCCTGGATGCTTTCGCAAGTTGGGGAGCAGTATGCGGTTTACAGCGGCTTCCACGGGATAAAGGCTGCCCTTCAGAATCCAGTTACGGGAGAAATAATCAAGACATATAACAGTTTGGAGGAATTCCCCAAGATTCAGAAAAAGGTCTTTGATTATAACCGCCATGGCCAGAATATCATCTTCCAGGAGAACGGCGAGGCGGATGTGGTGCCCTCTATTACTTTAGGCCAGTATGGCGATGGCACGCCAATCAACCCGGTGGTCATTTATAGCCAGCAGATGGCTGAGAGGGATTACTGGTTTAGCCGGACTTTTGCCAAGATTGATTCCGCTGCCTTTGATTCCATCAAGTTTGATTTCATCAACCTTGGAGATAGTACCTATAGCATACCGGTATATGATTCTGCGGCTGTGACATCCGGTAAGCTTAAGGAGTCCAAGATAGTGAAGATTAACGGCAAAGATATTCTTCTTCCTAAGGGCTTTGAAGTAGCGTACCTTAATGGCATTATGGGTATCAAAGTTGAGAAGCCCGAAGGCATGACTGGCCTACCTCTGGCCAGACTTTCCTTTGATAAAGGCGTAGTTTACATCTATAGCCAGGAGGAGGTCAATAAACTCTTATATCTGGAGAAGGATGGTCAGACTCATGCTGTATTCAATAATTCCGCCGCTACCTTAGAGTACAGCCCTAATGCCAAGGATTACTCTTCGGACATGGACCATTATGCTTATAAAGTTGATTCCACCGGTAAAGCCACGGCCTTACCTAACCTTCCTCTGGGGCTAAAGAAAGTGGCTTTAAGCGATCTGGCTAAGAAGGAAGCTATTCCTGAAGCCCTGCTGCCGCAGAAGGCCTTAAATGGCAAGAACCCGGAGGCGCTCAAGAGATGGCTTAAGGATGAGTATAAGATAGATCTGGGAGCTACGGAAGATTCTCTTATATTGAAAAAACTGGATGAAGCCCGGAAGAAGCTGTCGACAAGTAACGAGGCCCTGGATACGACGCAGCTTCAGTTGGAAGACAAGAAGATGCGCAATGATAATTTGGATGTCTTATCCGGAGGATTCAACGGGGTTATGCAAGGCTTAGAAGATGAGCAAGCCTTCAAGCTGGACAACAAGATGTTTATTTTTGAGCAGTTGCGTCAGTACGCTTTTGAGGAGGCAAAAGGCGATCCAAATGTCACAGATGCCAAATTCAACGAGTTCCTCCAGCAGATGAAGGCCGAGGGGGCTGAGAAAGCGTTTGATAAAATCAAACATGTTCATGATTCCCTGCAGTTGGCTGGCGCCCAGGCACTATCGGATACCGCCGTAGCGCACACTAAAAGAGACACCATTAGCATTAACAAAAGTATCAAAGGGGCTAAAGAAGAGCTTGCTTTATTGCTTGCCATGAAGAACGACACGCTAGGTAAAGTTAACCCCGATGGTATAACCGCAGGCGCTTTTGATACTTTGACTCTTAAACTGGATACCTTACGCAAGGCCTTGGATGGTTTAAAGAATATCGGCGCCTTACGTGCTAATCCGGATAGTATAAAGCAGTCCGACATAGATTTCCTGATCGATCAGAGCAATCAGTTAGTAGTTACTAAAGACAGCCTTGCTGTCCAGGGAGCTCCTATCGCTGATCCCTATGGGTTTACCCAGGGCGACCTGAATGATATCGCAACCCATATAGCTACATCCAACACCTTGATTAGCAATCTTAATCAGATGCTTCAGAGCGGAGACTATACGAATCTAAACAATTATATCCCCAGCCAGGCACAGATCACTTCCGACTTAAGCTATGCTAACGACCGTATAAATACGATTCAAGGCCAGGTTATCCGCTATTGGAATGCCGAACTTGCCAAGGCGACACTGCAGAATGACGCAGCCTGGATGGCATTCTGCAATAATATGATAGCCAGCGCCAATCAGGAAGTAACCATATACGAAAGTACCATCCTTGATTTGAACCTAGATCAGGCCATAGTAAACGGCACCAGCACTGAAAGTGCAGCTCAAATTGTAAGGCGTAAGATTGCTTTTGAACAACAGAAGATAGCATTTTATGAATCCAGGGATAATGTTATCGCTGCCGGGATAAATCTCAGTATAGCCAACTACCGTTCTTTAGGTAATTATTTGTATAATCCAAGCTATTACGGTAATGGATTCATAAGAGACTATAACCGCCTCTTCGGTACAGATTCCACCTCTATTTCTTACGAGCTAAAATATATCAACGGCAGGTTGAATAGCCCCGGGTTATCCGATGCTGAGAAGGCTATCCGCTTGAGACAGAAGGGCATCATATCCCAGGAAGAGGAGCAGCTTAAGAAACAGATAAGAGGATACTATGAAGAAGTGAGCTTCATAATTGAAGCCAATGCCATCCTCGGCACTACCAATAGCTCTGCAGGTTACTTAGAAGTCAAGAATTACATGCTTAGCAATGACCCGCAAGGCCTGCTTAATGGCGTAGTGATACCCAGCGCCTACCAAGAGTTAGTTTCGAACAAGGAGGATGTTTTAACCTCTGCCATTGCTTTCTATGCCGAGAAAATAAGTTTTCTCAATGATCTGATGAATTTAAAAGTACCTGATTACAGCGGTATAGGTAATTATTTGGCGCCGGCTTATAAATACCAGACTTGGTATGATGGCGCCTACCTTCGTCTCTACGGCCCAGCGGACAAGAAGGGAACGATAGCCAATGAGCGCAATTATGTAAAAGGCAGGTTGAATGACGCTAGCATCACCCCCGCAGAGAAAGCCTTGCGTATTACGCAGGATAGCTTGCTGAACGTAGAGGAAGGTTATTTAAAGAAAGATCTCGCCCAGGATTATAAGGATGTGAGTTTCGTTATAAATGCAGGCGGTAATCCCGATACCATAGCCGAATACACCAAGGTTAAAGAGCACATGCTGACTAACGACCCGCAGGGTGTTTTGGCAGGCGTAGAGGCGCCTAAGACTATCGCTGACTTTATAAGCTCAAAGAATAATATCTTGAGCGCAGCTGTAAGTTTCTATGAGGCTAAGGTTAAATTTGTCGCCAAATTAATGCAGTTAAAGGTGCCCAATTACTCTAAGTTGCCATTGATTCCTCTTTTGCCGGAACACCCCAAAGATACTTTAGGTGTTAATGAAAATTTTTACAATACCGGCAAAGATGACCCGAATACACCAGTGGATGAGTCAGTAATATTTACCCCTGGATATATACAAAGGTATTTCTTAGTTGATGATGGAGATACAACTCAGCATGGAAAGATGGGACATATTGCCAGGTTAGCCCAAGACACGGCCTATTATGGTGCCGTATTAAGGCACAATAAGTTATTAACCGCTCCGCAGCGTCAGCTCATCAATAGATTTATCTTAAGCTTAGTCCAGGAGATGGACTATGACAGAAATTATGCCTTGCCAGAAGCGGTACAAGATAGCTTATTCCAGAGCGGTAATCCTAATGGAGAAACCGTGTCTCAGGTAATTGATCGCAAGATTACCGCCAGGCAGAAGGAACTTGAGATGTGGCAGACAAGATTGGCTATAGTCAAGGAGATGGGTGAGTTCCTGAAAGATTTCTTTGGAGGAGAAGACCAGAAAAAACTTAAAGATTACCAAAATTGGCTATCCAAGCGAACGGATAAGGCGCTTAAGGATATCAAAGAGCATAGCGGAGACAGGAACCCGCTTAATAGCCTGCTTGGTGGTTTAGAGCAAATGAACGCCGCGGCCAAAGAGAGAATCGAGTCTAGGATGGCCTTTTATAAAGCCCACGAGGCCAAACAGAAGGAAGCCGAGCGCAACTATCATAATTATGATTCATTGCGCGTGGCTTCCAACGATTCAATCTTAGCCAAAGAGACGGAGATTATTAAACAGATCAGGGCTTCCGGAAGAGCGGATACAGCCGAGGTTATTAGAGAGGTAAAGGTATACTTTGAAGGATTTATCCGCGCTCCTCCTTCAATCGCGCGCGTAGGCGATTATCTGGTCTTTGCATCCGACAACGACAAAACTACCAGATTACCGATAGCTTATATCGGAAACCAGCCTTTAAGGAACGTTATTAATCAGACCACCCAGCAAACGATAAACCGAGTTAAAGCCTTAGACGGCAAGATAGAACTTCCCACCTCAAATTATTTCTCCATATTTGATTTACTAAAGTTAAAAGACTGGGGTCTGGACAGCTATTTTGGTACTGTGCAGTCAGCTACCGCCGGAGGGCCTTTCAGAAGGTATTATGCTTTAGGTTTCCGTTTTGAGCCTGAAAGCCAGCCAATATTCAATAACCTTATCGCAGGATTTGAGAATAGAAATTCCTTCCTGGAGGAATACGGTTCTACTAGGGCAATGCCTAAGGGCTACAATGTCAATAGTCATTCCTTAATGTTCTTGGATAATTTAGGCTTTAAAGTAGGTAATGATTTATACGTAGGCGTCTCCGGATTTGCGGATATTTCCGCCCTTGGACAGCAGCTCTCTCATATAGATTCATTGGGTACCACCAAAATCAGCAAGCAAGACTCCATACCTTACCGCAAGAACAATATTTATGGCGTTGCCGGAGAGATTAGTTATAATCCTGTGCCTCGTTTCTTCCTGAAGTTAAAAGCCGGCTTGGCTAAGGGCGCAAGCAATGAAGAGGATAAGGCTGAGATTGTAGACGCCCTTTCTGGGACTACTGTACTTGTGGACACCAGAAAGCTTACCGCAGAAGACCTCTTCGGTTATGAAAAATTAAGCCTGGAATTTAAGCCGCTGGGGGGAAAGAATAAGGATAAATTAGTTTTGACCATTTCCGCTAACCATCAGCACGATGGTATTGATGATGGCTTTGGCAAGACTAATGATTGGTTCGGTTCCGCCGGGGTTAAGAGCCAGTTAGGTTCGGTCTTGTTCAGCGGAGAGACATCTCTAGATCTTAAGAAAGCAACGGCAAGCGCCTCTTGGCACGGGTTTACCGGCTATTATAGACAGTCTCAGGATAATTCAGGAAAGATTTATCCTGTTGCTGGTTTGAATTATAAGTTCAAACTTGGCAAGAACGGCAATACCGGATTTTCCGCGTCCTTGGAGCAGGACTTTGGCGACCATAAGCAGAAATTCAGTTTGATGGGCAGCACTGATCTTACCAAATCCACCCAGCTTTCTGCCGGATACAAAACTGGACTGGGCACTAAATTTAGCGATGGTTTTGTGTTTGGAGCGAAGCATAATCTCTTCTCTATCTTCAGCAAGAAAACTAAAAAAGCCCCTCAGCAGATCAAGACTACCATTGATTCCCTACCGAAGGCCTTAAAATCAATGCTCAATTTTCAATCCCTGGATTCTCTGCCGCGGTTTGGCCCTATTAAACCCACGAAGCTGGATATCAGCAAAGACAGCGTTATGGTTGATAAAGATACGAATAGGATTATTTATACCAAGGAAGCTGCAGAGTTTATGAGGAAAGCCCAGGAAGGCTGGGGTGGTGCCATATTTGCTAATCTTCCTCCGCGTTTATTGACTGCACAAGACGCCCCCAAGGCACTTAAGGAGATGAGCCTCACCGAACTGGATAGCTTAAGTAGCATCGGCCTTACCTATGATATAAAGAGCGCCGTTCTTTATAAGATGGTTGGTGGCAGGAAGCAGGTTGTTGTTGATACAGCATATGCAAAAGCTAATCCAGCCATAGTTTTTGTTGAATTAGGCGCAAAATATTTACTTAACGGAGTGGAGATTAATCCGGCCACCCTGATGCTCTTTGAGAATGGTAAGCCAGCCTTGGTTGTGCCTGGTAACCTTATGGCTGAGCGTTTAGCTAAGGATAAGGAAGGGGTTGGGCCTGTCTATGACAACAACGAAAGGATTGAATTGACTAAGGAAGAGGTAAAGCAGGCGGCATTAAATGGACAGCTTTACAGCTTTATCGTGGATAAATACGATACGGCAAAGCACAGATATCTTCCTATGATTAACCCCGCTACCAAAGAGCCGCTGTTACGTTACGAGATTAGAAATGATACGATTAAGCGGGGAGTTTGGAACGTGGGCAAGGAAGGCTGGAAGGCCTTGGAAGAGCTGGGGGCTACTTATTTCACCATACCTTATGAGAATGGCAGGCTGGAGTTTGTCAAGGAGATTAAGATAGCAGAACGCCTGACCAATAGAGAATTAAAGTTTGTTTTTGATGCAGCCGCCAAGAATTACAAGCTAGTTTCCGCGGCAGATACGACCTTGGTGGTTGCATTATCTACCGAGGTTAAGGAGAGGGGTAAAGCTTACGATGAGAATCGGCTCTGGTTTGAAGGTAATAACTTTATCGCTGTCAGAGATAGTGCCGAAGTTGTAGCAGGTGCGGATAGGGTTATCGGCTGGGTAAATACCCCGGATGTATTGAGAAATTACCTGCGCATTCCTTTGACTACTCAGGATCTCGCTGAGCTTACTGCTGCTGACAAGAGCATCGCCGAGATGTCCGCAGGATGGCAATACGGCAATCGCAGATATAAGCTGACCTTCGGCAGTTACCATATTAAAGGATTGAAAGACCCGTTTGGCAATGATGCCAGGATCGACTTCTCTGATGCTGGCTGGAAAGAGTTAGCCAGGCTTACTAATTACAAATTCAATATTCTCTCTCCCAGGGATGGAATAATACACTTCTATTCTAAGAAAGACCTGTTTGAGCCTGTTCTAAAGGATGCCTTCGATGTATCTTTCTCAGGCAAGGCCCTGGAGGTGGTTACTAAGAGGATCTTAGGCGTAGGGGTTACACGCTATATTAATGACGGCAAGCTTTATCTTGAAGGTGTATTGAATACAGGAAAGACAATTTGGAGGTTGACCTACGATAAAGATAAGAAGCCCTCCTTAGTTACTAGATTCGATGTCAGCAAGGATTATGAATGTCCTGTGGAGGCGTTCGGTTATTCCAATGATTCCTTAAGGTACTTATATAGGGTTGCTCCGGAAGATAGGATATTGAGATTCGGAAGCGAAGGCATCAAATTCCGTTATATAGAAGAATTAACAGTGACCAGCAAGGATACCTTTGTCTCCAGGGTATTCGGCATTGTCCGCGGGAAGGAGATGGTCAGGATTAAATTCAGCTCTGACTCTACCTCTTTGCTTATCATCGACGGAAAACTCCTTAAGGCAGCCAAGATTACTAATGGCAACGGAGGATCTTATCTTGCTAAAAAGCATGGTAATGTGTATATCCCTGACCTGAAGAAGCAGATTTCCAGTTCCGAAGAGGTGCTTTATAAGGCCATTCCCCAGGATTGGAATTCTAAGATTAATAAGATACTTAATTTCCTGAAAGAAGAATCCTTTGTGACTCAGGCTCCGGATAGCTTAACCTGGGCAAGGATTAAGATCCTGGGAGAGGGAAACAAAGTCTTAGCTTCTACCTATCAAGGATTTAGCTCTAACGACTTCCCGGTGATAAGAATATTCGACGGCATAGGGACTCTGAATGGGTTAGTAGATATAGAAGTGAGCCGCGACAACCATACTTATAGCTTCAGGTTTAACCTGAATAAGGAGAATGAGACTGAATTGTTTAAGCCGGTGAGCATCAGTTTGTATTTAAATGCTAACCAGAACCTGGTTGTAGACTTGTCTAAGAGGATCATATTTATAGAAAATAGGGAGAGGACAGATAAATACGCCTTGGGCAGGGATCATGTTAAGATTTTGACTGATAAGATCTGGTCCGATTGGAAAACAGCGTTTAATATGCTCGGTCATATCAATATTAAAGATATTGAAAGGAGAGAGATCTTTAAGTACGACGGTAACAATATTTATAATGCGGCATTGCTGCAGTCTTTAGAGATTCAGTCTGGCGTAACCACCAGCTATTACATACATAACGGCACATCCCACGAATTAAACGTAAGCAACGGTGCTTTGGAGAATATCGATTGGGCTAATGGCCTAATACGTTCTAAGAGTGATGTTACAGTATATGGAGATGCCTCTGGAAACGACACGTTAGGCTACTACACATATAGGACATGGAGGGATTTTGAAGGCAACACCAGGATACAGCTTAACTACGGAGCAGATAAAGAGCCAGCTTCAGCTACCTTTGTTTTTGATTTTGATAATCTGGGGATTGGGAGAAAGTCGTTCGTTTTGATAAATGATAGCGGCAAATGGTTGCTGAATTATAAAGCCTTCTATGAAGGCGAAGAGAACGGCGTCTTCAAGTTCAG
>DATJPP010000040.1:0-4555 GCA_035506355.1 Candidatus Margulisiibacteriota bacterium
CCTTGAGATCGCGGTAAACGATAATTTTGTTGAGCCGACAATCAAAGCGATTGTCAAAGGCGCTAAGACCGGCGAGACCGGAGACGGCAAGATCTTCGTCCTGGATTTAAAGGAGTGCATAAGGATTAGGACCGAAGAAAAAGGTTCTGTCGCTATCGGATAGTTGTTTTTAAGGCATCCTAACCCCAGAATAGTTTTCCTAAATAAGGGGTGTTTTAAGGAAAAACACCCTTTATTTTTTTACATTATATGGTAAAATAAAACGTTCAAATAACTTATAATTTTAGGAGGTAATTATGGGAGTCAGGCAGGATGTTTTATTCAGGATCAAAGGTCCAAATCTAGAGAAGGTAAAAACGCCAAAGAAAATTTCTACTTATTTTGCCGAGCATACCTTTAGCATAGATACTATGCAAAGGTATCTCTCCAAGCCTACTTTTAAGGCATTCCAGGCCTGGCTTAACGAGGGCAAGACCATAAGCCTGGCGCAGGCAAACGAGATTGCCGATGCCATGAAGGACTGGGCTACCGCCAAGGGGGTAACTTACTATACCCATTGGTTCCAGCCGATGACCGGCCTCACTGCCGAAAAGCACGATAGTTTTATCTCTCTGGTCGGGCCGGGGAAGGTCATTGAGAAGTTCTCCGGATCAAAACTTATACAGGGAGAGCCGGATGCTTCGAGTTTCCCTTCCGGAGGCATACGCGCTACATTCGAAGCACGCGGTTACACCGCTTGGGATCCCTCAAGCCCTGCTTTCATTATTGAAAGCGCCTTGGGCAAAACCCTCTGCATACCAACCATCTTCATCTCCTATCACGGAGAAGCCTTGGATAAAAAATTGCCGCTCTTGCGTTCCGATGAGGCATTAAATAAGGCCGCCTGTGCCATTCTTAGGCTTTTTGGGCACAAAGACGTAAAAAAAGTTTATTCTACCTGTGGCCCGGAGCAGGAGTATTTTTTGATTGACCGCAATTACTACAACCTGCGCCAGGATATGGTGATGACGGGGCGTACCCTTGTGGGCGCTCCTTCGCCTAAGGGGCAGCAGCTGGAGGACCAGTATTTCGGCACCATCAAAGAGCGCGTGATCAACTTTATGTTCGAGGTGGCAGAGGAGGCGTATAAGCTGGGGATACCGGTTATGACCAGGCATAATGAAGTCGCCCCGCACCAATATGAATTCGCGCCTATCTTTGAGGAATCCAATATTGCCGCAGACCATAACCAGCTTTTGATGGAACTGATGAAAAAAGTGGCCTTGCGCCATAACCTTGTCTGCCTTTTGCACGAGAAGCCCTTCGCCGGGATTAACGGGAGCGGGAAACACCTTAATTGGTCCCTGGCGGATAACCTCGGGAATAACCTGCTTAATCCGGGTGATACCCCGGAAGACAACCTGCAATTCCTGGCATTTTTGGCCGCAGTATTAAGGGCGGTTTATCTGCACGCCGACCTTTTACGCGCCTCCGTGGCCATGGCCGGAAATGAGCATCGCTTAGGGGCAAATGAAGCGCCCCCGGCGATTATCAGTGTTTTCCTGGGAGAGCAATTGACCAGGATCCTGGAGATGATCGAAAAAGGGGTTAAGTCCAGAGTCTCGCGCAAAGACGTAATCGACTTAGGCCTGGCAAGATTACCCCGGTTTAACAAAGATATGACCGATAGGAACCGCACCTCTCCTTTTGCATTTACCGGGGCAAAATTCGAATTCCGCGCCGTCGGTTCATCGCAGAATATCTCAACACCCATCGCCGTACTGAATACAATAATTGCCGAAAGCCTCGATTATGTCGCCGGCCAGATACGCAAAGCTCAAGGGAGCGACTTGAACACTAAGGTTATGCGTGTTATAGCCGATATCTTCAAGGAGTCGAAGAAGGTGCGTTTCGAAGGGAACAACTATTCTCTGGAATGGCTTAAAGAGGCCAAGAAGAGGGGGCTTCCCAATATTGCCTCTACGGCCGAGGCCTTATTAGCCTTGACCAAGGAGAAGAATATCTCTCTATTTGAAAGGTACAAGGTTTTTTCCAAGGAAGAGATCGTCGCCCGTTACCACATCTGGGTGCATATGTATAACCTGACGCTTGAAATAGAAGCCAATACCCTCAGTGAGATGGTCAACGCCAGTATTGTCCCGGCAGGGTTTGAATACCAGAAGATGGTGGCGGCAAACTTTGAAAAACTCTCCCTGCTTTCCAAAAAAGTAAAAATCGAAACGCAGGTGGTTAACGATTTAAGAGAGCACTTGAAAGATGTTTCCGAGAAAATCTATTACGTGCGCAGGAATACCAAGGAGCTTGCGCGGCTGCTTGAGAGGACAAAAGATACGGAGGCAGCCAGAAAGGCGAGCATCTATTTTGATGAACTGAAGCCGCTGATGGAGCACATCAGAAGGCATTGCGATGCTTTGGAATGCGTAGTCTCGGATGAGCATTGGGATTTGCCGAAATACAGGGAGATGCTTTTCATTAAATAAAACCGTTACCAAGACCGGCATCTCTTTACTTGTATAAGTAAAGAGATAAAATTTAGGCACATAGTGGTGTCTAAATAGGCAGATAGTAAAACGGAACGCAGGCGTTCATTGAGAAGCCAGTGATATCTGGCTTTGAGGTGAGTGCCTTTTTTTTGGCAGAACAAAAAGAAAGGAGAATGAGATGCCCAAGAAGAGAACTAGAGAAGCCAAGGAGGTAAAGACCTCCAATCCCTTGGTTAATGGCTCTTGCGACGAAAAGGCCGCACGGGAAGTGATGAAGATGGTCAAGGACAATAACATCCAGATTGTAGATTTGAAGTTTAACGACCTGCCCGGGCTATGGCAGCATTTTTCAATTCCCGCAACCGAATTATTGGAGATGGAAGACATAGTGCGCTCCATCTGGGTGGATGGTATCGGATTCGACGGATCCTCCATCAGGGGTTTCCAGAAGATACAGGAATCGGATATGATCCTTATACCGGATCCGGCAACCGCCGTTGTTGACCCCTGCTGCGAGGTCCCTACCCTGAGCCTCCTCTGCGATATCTATGACCCGATTACCCGCAAGCCCTACAGCCGCGACCCGCGCTATATTGCCAAGAAGGCGGAGAAATACCTCAAGGATTCAGGGATAGCCGACAACGTTTATTTTGGACCGGAAGCGGAGTTCTTTATTTTTAATGACGTGCGCTTTGACCAGACAGAGAATTCCGGGTATTATTTCATCGATTCCCAGGAAGCCGACTGGAATACCGGGCGCGCAGAGAACCCTAACCTCGGATACAAGATCCGTTTCAAAGAGGGTTATTTCCCTGTCCCCCCGCATGACTCCATCCAGGACTTAAGAAGCAGAATAATTCTGAAGATGAAAGAGGCAGGGATAAACGTAGAGGTGCATCACCATGAGGTAGCTACCGCAGGCCAGTGCGAAATTGACATGAAGTTCGATAAGCTGACCAAGATGGCGGATAACCTGCTGATGTACAAGTATATTATCAAGAATATGTCCAGAAAGGCCGGTATGGTGGCGACCTTTATGCCTAAGCCGCTCTTTGCGGATAACGGCTCGGGGATGCATTGCCATCAGAGCCTCTGGAAGAATAATACCAACCTCTTCTACGATAAGAACGGCTACGCCCTTTTAAGCCAGACTGCCAAATACTATATCGGAGGCCTGCTTAAACATGCCAATAGCCTGATGGCCTTCTGTGCCCCTACGACCAACTCCTACAAAAGGCTGGTACCCGGTTACGAGGCACCAGTAAACCTGGTTTATTCTGCGCGCAACCGTTCGGCTGCGGTGAGGATACCCATGTATTCCGACAGCCCCAAGGCAAAAAGGATAGAGTTCCGCCCGCCGGATCCCTCTTGTAATCCATACCTGGCATTCAGCGCTATGCTTTTGGCCGGTTTGGACGGTATAAAACGCAAGATTGACCCGGGTGAACCGGTGGACATAGACTTATTTGAATTGAGCGAAGAAGAGATGGGCAAGATCGCCACAGTTCCTTCTTCGTTGCGCCGGGCAGTGGATGCGCTTGAGGCAGATCACGATTATCTCTTGCAGGGCGGGGTATTTACCAAAGACGTAATCGACATCTGGCTTGAATATAAGCGCAAGAAGGAGATAGATTCGGTGAGAATGCGCCCGCATCCTTACGAGTTCTACCTCTATTTTGATATTTAATGATTTTAGTTATAAAACACATTGAGATTGAAGGGCCAGGCAGTATTGCGGAGTTCTTCCGCCATACTGCCTGGGATTTTAGCACCGTAGAATTATCAAAGGGTCAGAAGCTCCCGGGGTATCTGGATGGTCTGGAAGCGATAATCTCTCTCGGCGGCCCGATGAACGTTTACGAGGAAGAAAAGCACCCTTTCTTGAAAGAAGAAGATTCTTTCTTGAAAGAGGCCCTGAGACAGGAAATACCTGTGCTGGGTATTTGCCTGGGCGCCCAGCTTCTGGCCAAGGCAGCTTCTGCCCGGGTGAATAAGGCTCCCCAGAAAGAAATAGGCTGGTCAACGGTTACCCTGACAGAAGAAGCCGATTGCGACCCGTTTTTTGCGCACCT
>DATJPP010000041.1:0-3310 GCA_035506355.1 Candidatus Margulisiibacteriota bacterium
TCTCGGCAAATGGGAGGATATCCTGCTTAAACTGCCTGGCCTGGGAAGAAGTGAGGGTATCGAGGATCCCGCGGGTAAGGGCGAAGAGATAGATAACCTGGGCTTCTATGGGTACGGGCTTATTCTTATCCTGTATGATCAGTTGATTTATCGCCTCTCCTCTTTTTAACCTGGCCTCTGCTTCTTTGGATAAACCGGTTGCACGCAGCTGCGTCATCTGCAGAAGTTCCTTGTACTGCAGATAATCCAAACGCAAGGATTTAGTCAGCTCTTTCATCGCCGGCCACTGCGCCTTGTTACCTATACGCGATACCGAAAGGCCGAAGTCAATTGCCGGTTTAAAACCTTTGTTAAATAAAGAGGTGGAAAAATACAACTGCCCGTCGGTCATAGAGATTATATTTGTCGAGATATACCCGGTGACATCACCCTGGAGTATCTCAACAATAGGAAAAAAGGTCATCGAGCCGCCGCCGCGTTCAGGCTTTAAGTACCCTGCGCGCTCAACCAGTTGCGAATGTATATAGAAGATATCTCCCGGATACGCCTCCCTGCCGGGGGCACGCTCTAAGAGAAGCGAGATCTGCCTGTAGACCCAGGCATGCTTGGTTAAATCATCAAAGACCACAAAGACATCCTTGCCTTTATACATAAAATACTCACCCAACATACAGGCAGTATAGGGAGCGAGATATTGCTCCCCGGTAGAAAGAGACGCCACACCCGTAACTACAATGGTATACTCCAGGGCCTCGCGTTCCTTTAAAACATCCAAGACCTTCAAGAGCGCAGAATAAGGCTTGCCTATGCAACAGTAAATACAAATTACGCCTTTCCCCTTTTGGTTTAAAATCGCATCCAGGGCAACGGTAGTCTTCCCGGTAAGCCTATCCCCTATCAAGAGCTGGCGCTGGCCCTTAGCTATAGGGATTATCGCATCCAGAATCAATGAACCTGTTTCAAGGGTCTCCTTTACCGGCACGCGTTCCATGACCCCCGGGGCGATCCTAAAGACCGGAAAAGTCTCTTTCGCCTCAACCGGTCCCTGCCCGTCCTGGGGGATACACAGGGCATTAACTACGCGGCCCAAAAAGGCATCGGAGACAGGAAGATTCAGGGATTTGCCCTTATTGTAGACCTCATCCCCTGCGCGGATTGCAGTGGCATCTCCTAAGACCAGGATCTGGACTTTATCTTCGGTAAAACCCATCACCAGGCCGGCGGCGCCATTCGCAAACTCCACCATCTGCCCGTTGATGCAGGAAGGGAGTCCTTTAGCCAGGACGATAAACTTGCGCACTGATTGTACTAGGCCTACCTCCCTTATATCAAATTCGGCCGGACCCTTCATTACCTTGCCTTCTCCTGTATCTTATTCTTAAGGCTCCCGTCTAAAACCAGGCTTCCGATATGTATGACTATCCCTGCCACCACCTTCTGATCGATCTCTTCTTTTACCGGGAACTCTTTTCCTAATGCCGCCTTTAATTTCTTGGATAAGGCCTTCCTTTGCTCTTCGGTCAGCTGGAATGCAGATACCACTTTAACCTCATTTAACCCTTCGGGAAGGTGCAGCCTCTCTAAGCTGCTGAAGCCGCCCTCGATCAATTCTTCCACCCAGTGCGTATGCGCCTCTTTTCTGAATTCATCCGGCAATGATTCCTGTATCAGTTCGCAGGCCTTCTTTGCCGCTTCCTTTGCAATCCTATCCTGGATCTCTGCCAAAAGAAGCTGGCGGCTTTTATCCGCCTGCTGCATAATCTCTTCACTCTGCGAGCGCGCCTGTTTAATCAGTTTATCGCTTTCATTTCCGGCATTCTGGATCATCTCGGCTTTAATCTTCTCAGCCTCCTGACGGGCCTGCTCCAGCATCTCCTCTGACTTAAGCTTAGCCTCCTCCAGTTGCCGGCTCGCCTCTTTCTCTTTAGCCATGTAATCCTCATTTAACTCCTCGATATGCTGGGTAGCCGAGATTACATTCTGGGTCATCACCTTCCTGAAAACCAGGATTAAGACCGTAAAGATTATCAATAACACCAGTATTAAAGAAAAAATAAGCATCCTCTCACCTCAGTATCTAAATAAACAGTTGTATTTAAGAACTGAATAACTGGAACGCTACCAACATCGCTATAATTGCCAGCGTCTGGGCAAATACCAGGGCGATAATCATCGCTGTAAAGATCTTTGGGGCGCTGGAAGGATTCCTGCCTAAGGCATTGATACTGGCAAAACTGGAGGCAGCAAAGACCGCAGAAGGCCCGAGTATGCACAAAGCAAAGATAAGGATTATTGCCAGGTTACGGCTCATTATTGGCCTTAGGGCTCCTCTATTATAACAGTAACTTGATTCTTATAAACTTTGACTATCCCTCTCTGGACGGGAAAATCCTGCTGGTCAATAAACAATACCCCGCTTATCAGGCGGCTCATAATATACTTATGAAATGGCTGTATCTCAAAAACACCGGATTCTCCGGGTAATATAACGCTCTTGGCCTTGCCTTCAAAAATTACCTCTTTAGGGCTTAATACAGATACATCCAGCACTTAAAATTTGCCTTTCGTATAACCTTTTATGGGTTTTCTTGAGGCTTCCCTTCTTCTCTATTCTTACCCTCTTCAGAAGGGCCGCCGCCGGTGGGAAAAGCAGATTTTTTAGCGGCCAACAGCTCTTCTCGGGTCAAACGCGTCTGGCGATGCCAGGTGAAGAAAAGAACTCCGGCCATAAGACCGATAAATATGATAATGATAAATATGATCATCCAGGTTATTGTCTTTGAAGGAGATTCCGATTTTATCTTGGTCTTGGCCAAGATCTCGGGAGCGAGCGGTCCTCCAGCGGTAGCCAGGGTCTTCTCCAGTTTGGCGATATCCTCCTTAATCTGCCCAATAACCTCTAAGTTCTGGCGGTAAATACCGATATGCTGCGCGCGGCTTACAGAATCGTCTACCTGGGAAGTAGCAATATCCTGCAGACGCTTATAAATAGAATCCGCTATCTCCTTAGCCATGGGATAATAATCCGTCTTTTCCAGGCGGGTCATGATTGACTCGGTACGCTTCTTAAGTTCATCCATTTTATCCGCGCCTACCACCCAGATATCATTGACCTCTACTTCAAAAACCTTGACTTCCGACGGATTCAGCTCAACGCTGGTCCGGTAAATATAATATATGGACTTCTCCGCGTCATATTCCAATTCCAAATCACCCAGGTCCACGATATCCTTGGGTTTTACCTCCTGAGGTAAATATGACTTGACCTGGACTATCTGCTTCTTAGACTTAGAAGGGTTGACCGCCACCA
>DATJPP010000042.1:0-4995 GCA_035506355.1 Candidatus Margulisiibacteriota bacterium
CAAACTGAGCCACGCCCCGCTTTTCAACAGCACAAATATTCAGGAAAAGCGCACTCCTCGTCTAGATATAGGATGCGTACCTGGCTGACATGCGCCTGTCCTTAAATGTTGCTCAAGAAGGACACGGCGCCTACAAGTAAATTGGTGCGCCTGGGCCTAGCCCCCTTCGGGGGTCGGCCCCAATAACTTGGTGCGCCTGGGCCGAATCGAACGGCCAACCTACTGCTTAGAAGGCAGTTGCTCTATCCATTTGAGCTACAGGCGCGTTGAACCTAGTTATCTTCGCCGTGCCCTACTACTTACTTGGGGACAGGCGCGTAAGTATCGCGTTAAAACTTTCTCAATCTTTTCCAGCGCGCGAAAACGGTGGCTCATCTTATGCTTGATGCGCTCACCCAGCTGGGCAAAGGTCTTATTGTATTCAGGTATGACAAATAAAGGGTCATAGCCAAAACCATGTTTGCCCTTTAATTCAAAGCCGATAACCCCGGAACACTTCCCTTCGACAACGGCGATTAATCCCTCTTTGTCCGCCAGGGCCACGGCGCAGGCATAATAGGCCTTCCTCCTGCTGTAAGGTACTCCCCCTAAAACTTTCAGCAGCCTGGCGTTATTTTTGGCGTCGCTCTTATCTTTCCCTGAGAAACGCGAGGAATAAACCCCGGGCGCACCACCTAAGGCCTGGACGCAGAGCCCGGAGTCCTCTCCTAACGCCAGCTTAGCGTAAAAATAAGCGGCCTTTACCGCCTTCTTGGCCGCGTTCTCTTTAAAGGTCTTGCCGTTTTCAATGATGCGCGGCGCCTTCGGATAATCTGCCAAAGAACTTAATTTCAGCCCCGGTAACTTTAAGATTTCTTTGATCTCACGGAGCTTCTTCTTATTCCTGGTAGCGACCACTAGCTCCGGCATCAGAGGGTGCCCTTTAACAGGCTCTTTTGTAGGTCAATTAAATCGTTTATCCCCTTTTGAGCCAGAATAAGAAGCTCATCCATCTGCTGCTTAGCAAAAGGTTTTCTCTCGGCTGTCCCCTGGATCTCGATGAATTCTCCGTTTCCGGTCATCACCACATTCATATCTACTTCCGCCCTGGAATCTTCTTCGTAGCAAAGGTCAAGGAGGGCCTTCCCTCCTACTATCCCGACGCTGGTAGCGGCCACAAAATCCTTTATGGGGATCTTATGCAGAGAGCCTGCCTTCTTTAATTTATGCAGCGCATCCACCAGGGCCACAAAACTCCCGGTGATGGCAGCGGTGCGCGTCCCCCCGTCTCCCTGGATAACGTCACAGTCAAGCCAGATGGTGCGCTCGCCTAACTCCTTCATCTCGGTAACCGTGCGTAAAGACCTGCCCACAAGGCGCTGTATTTCATAAGTGCGTCCGGAATCTTTTCCCCGCGGTATGCGTTGATTGCAGGAACGCGGGAGCATCCCGTATTCCGCGGTCACCCAACCCGTTCCCGACCCTTTCAAAAAGGGAGGGACCGTCTCTTCTACCGAGGCAGTGCAGATAACCTTGGTATTTCCCAACTCGATAAGGCATGAGCCTTCGGCGTATTTAAGATAATTGCGCGTGATATTGGCCTTCCTGATCTTATCTGATCCTCTACCATCTATTCGGGGCATCCTCTCCTCACTTTTTAATTCTTGGATTTTTTATATACGCTTCTTCCTCGCGAATCAACGCCTACGATCAAAGGAAAATCCTTTACTTCCAGCCGGTAAATTGCCTCCGGCCCTAAATCTTTATAGGCGGCCAAAGAGATCCTGCGGATATACTTGGAGAGGAGCGCGCCGCATCCGGCAAGGGTAAGAAAATAAACCCCCCTGCATCTCTTTATCGCCTTAACCACCTCTTGCGAACGTGCGCCCTTGCCGATCATCGCGCTAAGCCCGTGTTTCAATAATTCCGGGGTAAATTTATCCATGCGCGCGCTGGTAGTCGGCCCACAAGAACCGATGGCCTTACCCGGCCTACTTTTCGTCGGTCCGCAGTAATAGATAAATGCCTCTTTTAAATTAATGGGGAGCTTCTTGCCGTTCTTTAGCGCCTCAACCAGCCGCTTATGCGCCTGGTCGCGGGCAGTATAAAGGATACCGCTGAACTTAATCTCTTCCCCTGCTTTTAACCGCTCTATCTTCTTCATTTATAATACGGCTGTGGCGCTGCGCAAGGCGTGGCAGCTGATATTTACGGCCACAGGAAGCCCGGCGATATGCGTAGGATGAGTCTCGATATGCACTCCCAGGGCCGTCACCCTTCCTCCCAGACCCATTGTGCCGATATGCAATTTATTTATTTTATGCAATAATTCTCTCTCTAACCCTTTAGGGGAAATTTTTATCCTTCTAAGCAATGCCTTTTTAGCCAATAGCGAGGCATAATCCGCGCTCCCGCCGATCCCCACCCCGACGATATACGGAGGGCAGGCATCGGGCCCTGCGTTCTTTACGGTTTCAATTATAAATTCCTTGATCTCATCCACCCCGGCGGTAGGTCTGAACATCTTAAGCGCGGACTTATTCTCGCAGCCAAAACCTTTCGGCAGAAGAGTGATCTTGAGCCTGCTTCCCCTGACCATATCTATATGCATCACTGCCGGCTGATATCCGGGGCTTCCCCTTAAGAGTGGATCCCTAATCACTGAATTCCTTAGATAGGCCTTGCGGTAGCCCTCCTCCACTCCCTTATTTACTGCGGCATTGAGGTCTCCGGTTATCTGCACGCCTTGCCCTACTTCCAGAAAAACTATCGGCAACCCGGTATCCTGGCATATTGCCAGCTTATCTTTTTTAGCCACTGCGGCATTTTCAATAATCGCCCCAATCATCCTTTTATTTCTTTTATTCGGCTCCTTTGCCCGGGCTGCCTTAAGCGCAGCGAGCAAATCCCGGCGCAAAGAGAAATTCGCCTGCGCGCATAAGCTGCTGATAACCTTTCTTATCTTCTCCGAAGTAATCTTTTTCATCTTTTGTATTCCCTGCTTACCGTGGTAGCGATACCCCCCCGGGGGTTAAATACGGCGGAGAGCTTCATCCGGCGCGGCTTTACTGCCTTGACAAAATCTTCCAATATCTTATTGGCGACATGCTCGTGGAATATCCTGAGGTTGCGGTAAAATATAGTGTAGAGCTTGAAAGACTTTAACTCAACGCAGTACTTATCCGGAGAATATTCTATTTTGATATCGGCAAAATCCGGCAGCCCGGTCTTAGGGCAAATACAGGTAAACTCCGGGATATCCATGCTGATAATATACTCCTTATCCGGATATTGATTTTTCCAGACTTCAATCTCCGGGGTCTTTAAGGAGCGTACATCCTTCTGCAATCCCTCGTAGGAGGATTTGCCTCTTTTCATTTTATCCCCACTAATTTGTGCATCTGCGGTATGATGCAGGAGGTAACCTTCTCCTGCGCACAGATGGATTTAAACCGGCTCAACTTCTCCGCCAACTCGGCCTGATTATCATAGCTGTTCGGCTGCAGGACCAGTACCGCCCCCTGGGCCACCTCTTTAATGATCTTGAGCGCTTCTTTTAAATCGCTCTCCGTGGTAGTAGAACAAATTATGGTTTTTATAAAAAATTCCTTCCTGCTGCAGAACATCAGGAACCTGCGATGCAGCCCCCAAAGGCCTTCCATCCCGGATGAGCTGGGCAGCTTGATATCCATGGCCAAGATATCAATAAAATCTATGACCTCTTTTAACTCGCCCGGCAGGGTCCCGTTAGTCTCAAGGTAATTCTTAAAACCCTCATTTCTGGCCGCAGGCAAAACCTCCATCAGGAAATCTTTCTGCAGCAGAGGCTCTCCTCCGGTATAAGAGATGGAATGCACCCTGTTTTTATAAAGTTTTATCTCTTTGAGCAGCTCCTTAGGCTCATACTCCATAAAACTGTTGATCCTGGTATCGCAGAAACGGCAGCTTAAGTTGCACCCAAAGAATCGCACGAACAACTGCCTCTCCCCCAGGTACAGCCCTTCGCCCTGAGCGCTCTCAAAAACCTCCGCGATCCTTGCCTTTGCCATTCTTCATCAGGGGATCTTTAATCCCTGCCTCCTTAAAACCTTTGGCGCGGTAATGGCAACTATCGCAGCTGGCACAAGGAATTTTACCACCTTTATAACAGGACCAGGTAAGCTCTAAAGGCACGCCAAGCTCAAGCGCCATACGGATGATCTCGCCCTTGCCCTTATCTATTAAAGGGGTCTCTACCTTGATCCCTCTCTTCTCTACTCCTGCCTTAGTCCCGGTCTCAATCACCTTTTTTAAGGCGCGGTAAAATTGCGGCCGGCAGTCGGGATAGCCGGAATAATCCTGTGCGTGCGCCCCGATATAGACTGCATCAGCACCCATCGCCTCGGCGCAGGAGAAGGCTATACTCAAAAAAATGATATTGCGCCCCGGGACATAAGTAGCCGGGATCTTTCCCGCGCTGCTCTCTACGACCAAACTGATCTTCTCCAATTTATCAAGCAGGCTTGAGCCTTTCCAGGGGAAATGCAGCTTGATGACCTTAAAATTGCACCCTGCAGCCTTAGCTATCCTCTTGGCCGACTCTATCTCTCTCTTATGCCTCTGGCCGTAATCAAAGATCAGGCAGAAACATTTCAGGCCGCGAGACCTGGCCAGATAGAGGGCGGTCGCCGAATCCAGCCCTCCGGATAAAAGGACTACGGCTAAACCCTTAAACTTACTCTTCATAAGTAGCGCAGCTGTTATTATTCTCCCAGACAGTCACAGACTTTATATTAAGCAGCTTTAGCTTAAGCGCATCAAATATATAGCGGGCGATATTCTCGGAGGTGGGATTGACCTTTTGGAAATAGGGCAGCTTATTCAGGTATTTATGGTCGAGTTTCTCCAGCTGGGATTTTAATATTTTCTTAAGATAGGTAAAATCCTCAACCATCCCGGTTTTATCCAGCCCCTCCTGTGATACGACCATCTCTACTCTCCAGTTGTGGCCGTGGAGCTCCTCGCACTTCCCTTTAT
>DATJPP010000043.1:0-2166 GCA_035506355.1 Candidatus Margulisiibacteriota bacterium
CCTATTTCGCGATAATGCCGAATATCGGCTAGTCTAAATATGCCATAAACTAGGAATTAGGCCAGTTTCTCGAGGATAAACTAGAGAGGTTTTTCTACTGTGTCATATTTCTGAGCGTCTTTATAGGAAATACTTGTTGACAAAAATTTAGGCTATGGTATAAATAGAAATCATTTCTATTTGTGAGGAATCATGCAATCGTACATTCAAGTTTTAAAGGATAATCGTTTAAAGATAACCCCGAGGAGAAAGGCGGTTATCGATATTTTCCTGAAGTGCAGTGCGCATTTGTCGCCTTATGATGTGCATGTGAAGTTAAAGAGGAAGCTTTCGACGCTGGGGCTTCCGACCGTATATAGGATACTTGCCGAGTTTAAGAATGTCGGCATACTGGTGCAGTCCTTATCTGAAGATCGCCAATTGCGGTATGCGCTTTGCAGTTTGCCTCATCAGCATCACCATCATTTTACCTGCCGTAAGTGCAGTAAGGTGGAAGAAGTAGATTTTTGTAATTTTAAAAGCGTTTCACAGTTTATTAAGAATAAACTTAATGCAAAGGTAGAGTCGCATCAATTACAAATAGAAGGATTGTGTTCAAAGTGCAAATGAGAAAGAAAGCATCTATTTTATCACTGGTTGTTTTTACTATTTTTCTTGGGATAGTAATATTCCATCCGCTTTCTCACGGATTGCATCATGACGGAGATGATGGGCATGACTGCCCGATTTGTCTTTGGGTGCATAATAGTACTGTTTTTGTTTCTTCTGTCGTATCGTTATTAATCTTTTTTACGTTCCTCTGTTTTTACCGCGTATTTTTCTTTACCCTGCCGGTTTCCCCCCATTTTATTACTCAATTTTCCCACGCACCTCCTTTTTAGCTTCCAAAGTATTATAAGATAATTTTATAGTTTAAAAAGGAGAGAGGGTATGTACAAGTATCGTATTTCTACATTTATTTTATTAATTTTCTTTATGGCTTGTTCTTTTGTTTCTGTTGGTAATGCTGCCAGCGAAGCTAAAGACATCAAGATAGTCGCTTCATTCTATCCGATGTATATTATGGCGAAGAATGTTGCAAAAGATGTTCCTGGTGTGTCAGTGCAGAACCTTACACCCCCCTTAACCGGTTGTTTACATGATTACACGGTTACCACTAATGATATGAAGAAACTGGCTGATGCGCAGGTCTTTGTGGCTAATGGCGCGGGGATGGAGTCTTTTTTAGATAAAATTATAGCTCAGCATCCAAATATAAAAATAATACAGCTATCCGAAGGGATACCTTTAATTAAAGGAGAGGGTAACGAAGGAGATAATCCACACTTATGGGTGAGTATTTCTAATGCGATAATCCAGGTAAAGAATTTAGGTAAGGTAATGGGAGAGTTTGACCCTAGGCACAGAGAACTCTATGTGAAGAATACGGATAATTATGTGGCAAAGCTTGAAGCGCTGCGTCAGAAGATGCGTTCTGAGTTAGCTGCTTATAAGGGCAGGTCAATTATAACTTTTCATGAAGCATTTCCTTATTTTGCCCAGGAATTTGACTTAAAGATTGCTGCTGTGGTCGAGAGAGAGCCAGGGAGCGAACCCAGCGCAAAAGAACTTGCAGATACTATTGAGCTTGTCAAGAAGAACGGTATTCCGGCATTGTTTAGCGAGCCACAGTATCCAGCTGCTGCAGCAGGTACTATAGCTAAGGAAACAGGCGCTAAAGTATACGTGCTTGATCCTGCGGTAACCGGTCCGGATGACTATGATGCTTATATTGATATAATGAAAGATAACCTTAAGGTTTTAAAACAAGCCTTTCAGAACTAAGATAGCGGAGAGTAGCTTTTAATGAAAACCTGTGGGCATTGCTGTACGAAAATCGATAACTTAACAGTCAAATTTGGTAATAATGTCATACTTGATAATGTTAATCTGCATGTTAATTGCGGGGAGGTTATTGGTGTAGTCGGTCCGAACGGCGCCGGAAAAACTACCTTGTTACGCACGATTCTTGGCGAGATACCTTATCAAGGAAGAATAGCATTTCAGATAGAAGGCAGTGTGTCTAAAAGGCCAAAAATAGGTTATGTTCCGCAAAAACTGCAATTTGACCTTAGTTCTCCTATAAGTGTCGCGGATATCGTAGCTTCGGCAATAAGCAGCCATCCT
>DATJPP010000044.1:0-5058 GCA_035506355.1 Candidatus Margulisiibacteriota bacterium
CCTTGTTTTGCCTTGCGGTAGAGAGAGGCTTTTGCCTCTTTATAGTCCAGAGATATATAGGTATCTTCCTGAAAGATCCTGATCTTGCGCATTATTTCATCCGATACGCGGCTGGCAGTCAGGTTGGCGACGCATCCGTTCTTAAATGTCAGTCGCGCATTGGCTATATCTTCGAAGGAAGTCAGCACGTTTATCCCTACGGATTCGATTCTTTTGATCTTTGATTGCACCAGCCCCAGGGTAATATCAATATCATGGATCATGATATCCAGCACAGCCCCAACGTCCAGGGAACGGTTGGGGAATGGGCTTAAGCGGTGGCATTCAATGAATTTCGGTTCTTTGATTAATTTTTGCGTGGCGCTAAAAGCGGAATTAAACCTTTCAATGTGGCCGACCTGCAGGATAATTTTCTTCTTTTTAGCTATTTTTATCAGGCTATCCGCTTCTTTGAGGGTGGGGGTAAAAGGTTTTTCAACCAGGCAATGGATATGGCGCTTGAGACACTCTTGCGCTACCTCATAATGCAGCTTGGTAGGTACGGCAACACTTACCGCATCAACTTTATCCAATATCTCCCGGAAATCGCTAAAACCCGGGGTCCCCATGGCAGAAGAGATGGCTTCAAGGCGGTTTTTGTCGTTGTCGCATACCGCTACAAGCTGGCAATTAGCGATTTCTTTGTATATTTTGGCATGAATACTCCCTAAATGACCGGTACCTATTACTCCCACCTTTAGCTTTTCCATATTAAGCATCATATCAGAGCTCACCCGGCCTTGCAATAAAAATCTTTTTATCAATAAAAATAGTTGCTTGGCAGGGGTGTATATGTTAAAATAACCTTCCTTTAAGGAGGAACAAAAGATGCGGGATTATCTAAAGTTATTGAGGTTTGTCCGGCCTTACCTGGGGATATTCTCCCTGGCTACGGTGTGCATGGTCTTCTCCGCGGTCTTTGACGGAGTCTCCCTGGCGATGATGGTCCCCTTAGCAGACAAGGTCTTAACCAATAAAAAGATCATTATGCCCACAAAATTACCGCAAGCCCTTTCCGGCTTTGTGGATAGGATAAATAGCTCTTCCCCGGAGTCTTTGCTGAATTACATGGCAATAGGGGTAATCATCCTTTTCTTATTAAAAGGGCTCTTCGGGTTCCTACAGAGTTACCTTATGTCGGATGTCGGCCAACGGGTAGTCAGGGATATAAAGACAAAGCTCTATACCAAGATGCAGAGTCTTTCCCTGGATTATTTTACGCATAAACGCGGCGGGGAATTGATCTCGCGCATAACCAACGACGTCAAGATCGTTGAGAACGCCGTATCTTACGGTTCTACCGACCTGGTTTATCAGAGCTTGCAGGTAGTGGTATTCTTTTTCCTTACCTTCACGATTTATTTTAAACTGGCGCTGGTTTCCCTGGTTCTTATCCCCCTGATCAGCCTTCCTATCATCAAAGTAGGTAAGGTCTTAAGGAAGCTCTCCAAAAGGTCACAGGAGAAGATGGCGGATACCAACTCTCTTCTCTATGAGACGATTATCGGGATGAGGATAGTGAAGGCCTTTAACATGGAGAACCATGAGATACGGAAATTTAACCAGATAAACCAGGATTATTACAAGATCTCCATGAAATCCATCAAGCGGCTATTGCTTTTGAGCCCGGTTACCGAGATTCTGGGCTGTTTTGCCGGGGTCTTCGTCTTTTTCTGGGGCGGTAAGGAGGTTATCGCCGGCAAACTTTCTTTCGGGGTCTTCGGGCTATTCCTTGGTTCACTCTTATCCCTCATCCGGCCTTTCAAGAAATTAAGCCAGGTGAATTCACTTAATCAGCAAGCTGTGGCTGCCAGTGAGCGTATTTATGAGGTGCTGGAGACTTCCCCCAGTGTTAAGGAGAAGGAGGCCCCATTCCTCTTGACCGGGTTTAAAAAGAATGTAGTCTTTGAGCATGTCTGGTTTAATTACGCGGAGAACGAAGTACTCAGGGATGTAAACCTGGAAGTAGGAAAGGGGATGATGCTGGCGATAGTCGGGCCCAGCGGCACAGGAAAGACTACGCTGGTAGACCTGATTCCGCGTTTCTACGACCCCAAAAGGGGGAGGGTATTAATCGACGGAGTAGATATAAAAGAGATGAGCTTGCAATCCCTGCGCAGCCAGATCGCAATTGTCACCCAGGAGACGATACTCTTTAATGATACTATAGGCGCAAATATCGCTTACGGCAGGACGCAGGCTTCCCAGCAGGATATAGAGGCGGCAGCCAGGCAGGCGCATGCCCATGATTTCATCATGAAATTTCCTTTAGGCTACAATACGGTTATCGGCGACAGGGGGATGAAGCTTTCGGGAGGGGAGCGGCAGAGGATCGCCATCGCCCGCGCCCTGTTGAAGGATCCTCCGATATTAATCCTGGATGAAGCGACCTCCCAGCTGGATTCAGAGGCAGAGCGCATTGTCCAGGAGGCGCTGGACGGGTTAATGCGGGGGAGGACAGTTTTTGTCATCGCGCACCGGCTCTCTACCGTAAGGTCAGCCCACCGGATAGTCGTCCTCAATAAAGGGATGATCGTTGAGGAGGGGCCACACAGCGAGCTTATCAACAAGGAAGGGATGTACAAGCGGCTTTATCAGATGCAGGAGCTGCAAAAGTAGTTGCATCTTGCGGAGTTTATGTTATACTCATAAAATTAAACTAATGCCCGAAAGTCGGCAGTAATCAATATTAACAACCAATAAAAGGGGGAATAAAAACGTGCCTTCAGACCTAATTAAACAGCTTTTAGAAGCAGGAGTGCATTTTGGACACCAGACCAAGCGCTGGAACCCCAAAATGAAGAAGTTTATCTTCGGGGCAAGGAGCGGTATTTACATCATTGACCTGGAAAAGACCGAAGAGTGCATAAATAAGGCCAGGGATTATCTCCTGGATGTAGCCTCTAAAGGAGAATTTGTCCTTTTTGTGGGCACCAAGAAGCAGGCGCGGGAGGTTATCCTGCAGGAAGCGATGCGCTGCGGGATGTATTACGTTACCGAGCGCTGGCCGGGAGGGCTGCTTACCAATTTTGCCACGATCAAAAAGAGCATAAACCGCCTCAAGGATATTGAGAGGATGAGGACAGACGGTACCTTTGCCAAGTTCACCAAGAAAGAGGTGGCCAAGCTTGAGAAGGAACTGGGCAAGTTGATGAAGAACTTCTCCGGTATTGTGCCTATGGAGCGTATGCCTAAGGCGATCTTTATCGTGGATACCAAGAAGGAAGAGACCGCGGTAAGCGAGGCCAGGAGGCTCTCTATACCTATTATCGGCTTAATTGATACCAATTCCAACCCGGACCTGATAAATTTCCCCATACCCGGCAATGACGATGCCACCAAGTCCATAAAGGCAGTAGTCAGTATTATGGCGGATGCGGTTGTCGAGGGCAGAAAAAAGTTCCTCTCTTATCTTTCTCAGGAAGGCGTAAGCATCAAGAATGAAGAGGCGGGGGCGTTGGATGAGGCGGCGGTCTTACCCGAAGAAGAGGTCAAGATCAAAGAAATAGAGGAGATCGTGGAAACTGAACAGCCTGCGGTAGAGGAGACAAAGACAGAGAAAAAGTCCCGTGCAAAGCCGGACGACAGGACAAAAAGAAGAAAGGTTTAGGGAGCAGGAAAAATGGCGATACCAGTAGATGCAATTAAAGAGTTAAGGCATATGACCTCGGCGAGCCTGGCGCATTGCAAAAAGGCGCTGGAGGATACCAAAGGGGATATTAAAAAAGCAGCGGAATTATTGCGTAAACGCGGCCTTGAGATCGTCGCGAAAAAAGCCGAAAGGGTTACCAAGGAAGGAAGGGTTGAGGCTTACGTGCACACCGGGAATAAGATCGGCGTGCTTCTGGAAGTGAACTGCGAATCTGATTTTGTGGCGCGTAACAGCGATTTCGCCCAGTTCTCCAAGGACCTCTGCATGCAGATAGCCGCTTTAAGCCCGATATACCTCAAGAAGGAAGATGTCCCCGAAGAGGTTTTGAAAGAAGAGAAGAGCAAGGAGGATTTTTGTAAGGCCCACTGCCTTATGGAGCAGGCATTTGTCAAAGACCCCAGCATCACCGTCAAGGATTACCTGGGCAGTATCGTGGCTAAGATCGGTGAGAATGTGGTTATCCGCAGGTTTACCCGTTATAAAGTCGGCGAATAATGGCAAAATCCGTTTATAAAAGAATCGTCCTTAAGCTAAGCGGTGAAGCGCTTCAGGGAAATAGCCCGCACGGCATAGACCATTCCGTACTTATCTCGATTTCCCGTCAGATAAAAGAAGTAAGGGAGCTGGGTGTAGAGGTGGCTATTGTTCTGGGCGCGGGGAATATCTTCCGCGGCCAGGAGAATACCGCTTCCCGCGGACTGGGGATGGACCGTTCGGTTGCGGACTATATGGGAATGCTGGCTACGGTAATCAACGGGCTCGCGCTTCAGGATGTCCTGGAAAAGATGGATATGCCCACCAGGGTAATGACTGCCATAGAAATGGAACGTATCGCTGAACCCTACATCAGGAGGAGGGCGGTAAGGCATCTGGAGAAAGGGCGCATTGTAATTTTTGTGGCCGGTACAGGGAATCCCTATTTTACCACCGATACGGCGGCAGCGCTAAGGGCAATGGAGATAAATGCCGGAGCCATATTAAAGGCCACCAAAGTCGACGGCGTGTATTCAGCCGACCCTATTAAGATAAAGAACGCCAGGAAATTCTCAAGCCTTAAATACATTGATGTGCTCAAAAAAGGCCTCAAGGTCATGGATGCTACCGCCATAAGCCTGTGTATGGATAATAAGCTCCCCATAGTCGTCTTTAACATGAACAAGGAAGGGAATATCAAACGCGTAGTTTTGGGGGAGAAGATCGGGACAGTGGTATCGTAAATTTCTGGGAATAATAAAGAGGTGAGAGATGCATACTAAAGAGATCCTGCATAATTCCGAAGAGAAAATGAAGAAGGCCTTTGAGTCTGTCTCGCGCGAATTTTCCGAGATCAGGACAGGCAGGGCCAATCCCGCTCTGGTGGAAGGGCT
>DATJPP010000045.1:0-5577 GCA_035506355.1 Candidatus Margulisiibacteriota bacterium
AATACTCGGGCTTCCTTTTTCGCTTATGGTAAAAAAACGCGCCGCAGGGCTTTCCTCCTTCGGGATATGCATACTGGTGGGTTTTATGTATTATATAGTTGACGCGGTAAGTATAGCCTTGGGAAGGAGCGGCATGCTTATGCCGCTGGTAGCTGCATCTTCAAGCCTCTTAATCGCTCTCGTAACCGGGATCTATCTTATCTTGCGCCTGCCTTGATATAAAGGCGGGGTATACGGCTGCCCAGACCGCAGACGATCTCGTAGGGTATCGTACCGGAAAGCTCTGCCAGTTCCTCCGCAGTAATCTTATACTTACCCTGTGCACCAATAAGCACCACTTCATCGCCTATCTTAACAGGTAAATCTCCCACATCGACCATCATCTGGTCCATGCAGATCCTGCCGCAGACCTTCAGGCGCCTGCCTTTAAGCAGCAGCGGGGCAATATTGGAGAGATTGCGCGGGTACCCGTCTCCGTAGCCGATAGGTAAAGTCACGATAGAAGTTTCCCTTTTCGTTACGTAGATATGGCCGTAACTTATTCCCCTGCCTGCGGGGATACGTTTAACATATACCACCTTGCTTTTTAAGCTTAAGACGGGCTTTAAATTAATCTTCAGGTCCTCTTTGGGATAGAGGCCATAGATCACTAGCCCGGGTCTGACCATATTAAAATGGCTCTTCCTATAGCTGATCAGCCCTATGCTGTTGGCTGTGTGTTTCAAAGGAATATTTATGCCTTCCTCCTGAAGACCGTCAAGCAGCTTGTTAAAAATACCTATCTGCTTTAAGGTAAAATCTTCATCCATATCCGCAAAGGCAAAATGGGTAAAGACGCCTTCGATATTTACGGATTTTAACTTGTGTATCTGCCTGATCAGCTGCCTTGCCTCCTCGTGCAACACGCCTATCCTGCCCATACCGGTATCAACTTTAATATGGACATTTATCTGTTTACGCAAAGCGCTTGCCTTGTTATTTAAGGCGCGGGCAAATTCCATATCGCAGAGAGTAGGGGTGAGTTTGTATTTAAATAAAGGCTCAATATTTTTTTTCAGGATAAGCCCGAGTACCAGTATCGGAAGTTTTATACCCGCCTCTCTAAGCTTGATCCCCTCATCGATAGAAGCGACCCCCAGCCAGTCTATCCCGGAAGAGGCGAGTTTCCTTGAGACCGGTATCAGACCGTGGCCATAAGCATCGGCCTTAACCGTGACCATAACCTTGGTATCAGCAAAGAGCAGTTTCTTTATCTGCCGGAAGTTGTAGGAAAGATTATCAAGGTTAACTTCTGCCCAGGTCGGCCTATACCCTATGCGCTGATTATTTAGCATCTTTGAATTTTTTAGTTTGTTTTATCTGGCACTCCTTGGCGTAAAGATAAACCGGCTTAAGCTTAAGATGGGGAGTGCCTAATGAGAGCCTGATGATATTATGGGGTTTAAAATACCAATAGTCCCTGTCGAGGATCTTTACCCCCCTTATATTGCTTAATATCTTGCTACGGTATAGCCCTGCGGCATCCCCCAGTAATACCGCCTTACCTTTGATTTTCTTGGCCAATTCTTCTATTGTCAGGAGCAGATAAGGAGAGGACCTGATAAGAGCGCCGTTTTTGTTTTTATAAATCGCGGAGTAAATTAACCCTCTCTTGGCATCGATGGCCGGCACAATACAGCCCTCTTCCCGTGAAGCATTCTTTGCCAGGAGATCCAGCGAGGATATACCCACCACAGGCTTCTTCAGGGCAGAAGAGATACCCTGCATCGTGGCGATGCCGATGCGCATCCCGGTAAAAGAACCCGGGCCCACCCCGCAGGCAAAATAATCTATATCGCTTAAAGCCAATCCTGCGGCATCCAGCACCCTCTTGATGCTTACGCCAAGCAAAGAGGAAAGCTTAGGCCCCGTCTCTAAGGTGAATTCGTAGAGTTTACCTGAGTCATAAAGGGCAATGCATAAAAATCTAGTGCTGGTATCAATCCCTAGTATTCTCATTTTAAGCTTTATTTCTTATTAGGCTATGGGCCGCCTTTAATACCACATCGTACTGCGGGCCAAAGGCAGAAAATTTTATCCGCCTTTCGTTTTTACCCCTTATAAACAACTCAACCTTTAAATATTCCCGAGGCAGAAGTTTATTCAGCCTCTCTGCCCATTCAATAACGCTAATACCCTTTCCGTAAAGGTACTCTTCGTAACCAAGAAGCGCTATATCGGCCTCGCCTTTTAGCCGGTAAAGATCAAAGTGGTAGAGAGGGAGCCTTCCGCCTGGATGCTCCCTGATCAGGACAAAGGATGGGCTTAAAACCGCCTCCTTCGTTATGTCAAGCCCTTTGGCAATACCTTTGGTCAGGATGGTCTTGCCTGAGCCAAATTCTCCAAAGAGGCAGATTATCTCTGAACCCTTTAATTGGGCGGCGATGGCCTTTCCGATTTTAAGGGTATCCCCGACTGAATGAGAAATTATATCCATCTAGAAATGCCTGAATCCGTGCGGCCCGATAATCTTTTCCCTGCCAGAACTATCAAGTAAACGAAGTACGGGCCTCTTCCCGTTTATCTCTCCTATGGGCTTACAATAATCGACTTTTGCATCCAAGAGCTTTTTTGCATCATTCCTTGAGAGGGTAAAAAGCAGCTCGAAGTCCTCCCCGGAATAAATTGCATCTTTTAAATTACGCGATGCCTTGCTTTGCGGGATAAACTCTTCGTAAAGAAACCCTCCCACCCCGCTTTCTTTTAAGATGTGGCTCAGGTCCGCGGCTAAACCATCCGAGATATCAATCATGGCATGCACTTTAAAATTCTTAACCAGCTCCCTTGCTTCTTTAAGCCGGGGCGTAAACTTAAGGTGTTTTCCTGCAATAGACCCTCCCAGTTCGCCGGTTACAAAAATAATGTCTCCTTGCTTAGCGCCGCTTCTTAAACAGAGGTTACGCTTTTCCACCCGCCCCAGCATACTTACATCCAGAACTATCCTTTCCGCGCGGCTTAAGTCTCCGCCTACGATATTTATTTCAAATTTTCTGGCCAAAGAGAATATGCCTTTGGCAATCTTCTCTGCCTTCTCTGCCGAAAAGCTCCCGGGCAGCCCCAGCGAGACCACTGCATAGCGCGGGATACCTCCGCAGGAAGCGATATCGCTGATAGAGACTGCCAAGGCCTTCCTCCCGATAAGCTCTGGCCTGGTATCAGCGAGGAAATCAACGCCCTCGACTATCATATCGCAGGTAAAAAGGAGATAATTTTCCTTATCCCACTTTATTACCGCGCAGTCATCGCCGCTACCCTTGACGACGGATGAATCCAGCTTAATTGCCCTCCTGAATCTTTCAATAAGGCCGAATTCTCCCAGCTCCTTCAAGAGCATTATCTCCCCCTTAATATCCTGGCTATATTCTTAACATATGGGGGCTTAATCAGGCCCTTATCGGTGATGATCCCGGAGATAAGCCCATGCGGGGTCAGATCAAAAGCAGGATTAAATACCTTCGTGCCTTTGGGGGCAATAGGCTTCTTGAAGAACATCTCCGTGATCTCTTCTGCGGGGCGCTCTTCTATAGGGATAGAACTGCCCGAATTCATTTTTAAGTCAAAGGTGGAAGATGGCGCTGCGACATAAAAAGGTATCGCATGGTATTTGCATAATACCGCCAAGTTATAAGTGCCGATTTTATTTGCGGTGTCGCCGTTAGCCGCTATCCTGTCCGCTCCCACGATCACCTTATCAACCCAGCCTTTTCTCATCACAGTTGCAGCCATGTTATCGCAGATCAGCGTCGTATCTATCCCTTCCCTTTGCAATTCCCAAGCAGTCAGGCGTGCACCCTGCAGCAGCGGCCTGGTCTCGCAGGCATAGACCTTTAACGACTTTCCCTCCCTATGCGCCCTGTAAATTACCCCCAGGGCAGTCCCGCATTCTATGGTCGCCAGCGCTCCGGCGTTACAGATAGTCAGTATCTTATCATTATCTTTAATCAACCTTGCCCCATAGAGAGAGAGCCTCTCGCAGGAAGCCGTATCTTCCTTGATAATAAGCTGCGCTTCCTTAAAGAGCGCTTCTTTAATCGCCTTTACGGGTTTATCTTTATTCTCTAAGGCAACTTCGCGCATGCGCTCAAGCCCGAAGAAGAGGTTCCTGGCGGTGGGGCGCGAGGAAGCAAGGTAAGCGATTACTTTATTTAGTTCACTGTAAAATCTTGGAAAGAGAATTTCCCGGGAAGACTCTACCCCCAGGTAAACTCCCAATGCCGCAGCCGCCCCCAGGGCAGGAGCCCCTCTTACCTTCAAAAGCCTGATCGCCCTCCAAAGCGAGGGAAGGTCTTTTAAATAAATGAATTCAAGTTCCTGGGGGAGCAGGCTCTGGTCGATTATTTTGATCTTGCCTCTTGACCACTCTATGGTTTTGATATCCATATTATAATCCGATCAGTTTCGCTAATAGGCTTTTCTTCACTCTTATCGCCGAGGCAGGACAGGCCTCCTGGCAGCAAAAACAGGAGATGCATTTGGCATAATCAAAAGCTACACCCTTATTTTTCATAGTCACTGCGCCTGCGGGACAGGCCTGGACGCAGGCTGAACAACTTATGCAATTGTCCTTCTCTACGCAAGGATAATATTTAATAAGTTTTTTTGCCAGGGCGATAACCGGAGGGGGAAGCCTCCTGCTCATCGAAGTCGAAGGAAGCAAAAAAGGTTTTTTGTTTAACCCTTCCAACTTCTCGCCGAGTATCTCGATGGAAGGGATATCCGAAACGCCTAGTCCTCTTTTTGCCGCTTCCCTGGTACTTAAGACATCTAAAGGCTTGATACCCATAATCAGGGCCATGACACTGTCCAAGGCTACACAGTCAGCTCCGGCGAGCAGCAGGCCAAGGTTACGTACTTTGCCTGAGGTAGCCGGGCCATCCCCTTCCATCGCCACTATACCGTCTACAATAGTGAAAGACTGCCTGGCCTCCTGAAAAATATCCACCAGTATCCTGGAAAAATCCTCGATCTTGAAATAATTTTTGTGCAACTCCGTCTTATAAGTACCCGATACCAGGCCGAAAAGGTTCTTTATCGCTCCGGTAAGGGTAGTGAGGTCATGCGTTTTGAACTTGGGGATATTGAGTAAGTAGTCGCAGGAATCAAGCCAGGTAGTCATGGGGAATTTTCCCCTCCAGCGCCTCTTGTCAAACTTGACCAGCTCAACGCCTTCTTTAACGCACACCTCTTTTATCCCTGAGCGCCTGTATACCTCGTCGATATCGCCGATCTGCTTTCCCCAGACGCTGGGGCCATCCCCTACGATTATATTACAATCTATCTCTTTTAGTATTTTAATTGCCGCGCGCACTACCTCAGGATGGGTGTCTATCCCTGACTCCGGGTCCGAGGCCATAAGCATATTCGGCTTGACCAATACCTTGGCTTTAGGCTTGATAAAATCGGTTATCCCGCCTAAAAGCCCGACAGCCTTTTTAACCCCTTCCTCTACCAGATGAGGTTCGTAGGAAGGGCATCTGACTATCGAAAGTTTCGCCTTCATGACAAATTGAAGAATTTACAGGCGTTTTCGCTGGTCTG
>DATJPP010000046.1:0-2625 GCA_035506355.1 Candidatus Margulisiibacteriota bacterium
AATGGAGAAGTGATAAGGAACCCCAGCATCCCGCTGGCAAATAGGCTGGATGATTATCCTATTCCCGATTATGATTTGACGCATCAGTATATCGGGGAATCAGGCCGGCTGGTCCCTATGCGGCCTTCGCCTTCTCACATACAATTCGAAGATTTTGTAGTCTTAGGTTCAAGGGGATGCCCGCATCAATGTTCGTATTGCAGTAATCAGCGCTTAAAAAGCAATTTTCCATGGCTAAAGGAGGTGAGGCATTATTCAGTAGGGTATCTCATGGAACATTTGAAGAGAGTGCATAGCCTATTCCCCGGGATCAGGAGTTTCTGGATCGAAGACGATACATTCTTTGCGAAAGAGTCCGAAGCGATCGGAGAATTTGCCAAACGCTATAAAAATGAGGTCGGAAAGCCATTTTACGTGCTCATTTCTCCCTGGACATACAGCGAGGAAAAGCTGAAGCTGCTAATTGACGCGGGGCTCTATAAGATCATTATGGGAATTCAAAGCGGCAGCGATAACACCAACGCCAACATTTACAACCGTGTTCTTTCAAGCGAGAGGATAATGAAGATCGCCCTATCCCTTAACGGGTATTCCGGACTTAAGGTCTGTTATGATTTTATCGGTTTGAACCCTTTTGAAAAACAATCTGATCTTATAGAAACAATTAAATTCATCAGGAAGTTGCCCGCGCCTTTTTACATTTTTAACAACAACCTTGCTTTTTATCCCGGCACCAGGCTTTACGAAAGGGCGGTAGGGGAGGGGCTGGATATATCCAGGCGTTTAAAGCATGCCGGTTCGCATCAAGGCTACATCCTGCTTAAATACGAGAAGATGCGCCACAAGATATTCCACTTTCTTTTACTGCTTCTCTCCGGCAGCGGCAATATCTGGCGCATCGGCAAGGTCCCGCGGTTTTTGCTTTCGGAAACATCAATCACTTTATACAGGTGTATGGATAACCGCATCTCTGACTGGGTAGTTTCCAGGCTTAGCGCCTTGCTTATTTATATGGAATGGAAAAAGATGATCAAGAGGCTGCTGGGTCCGAGATTGGTCAGCCTGATAAAACTAAAATTATACTATAAATTGAAATATCGGCCTCAGAATCTGAATGTATATGTCTAATTCCAAAAAGATAATTTTAATCCTGGTTGGAGGCTTCATATTAAGGATGTGGGGTATCGGCTTTGGCCTGCCTTATCAATTCCACCAGGATGAACCGATAGTGGTGAATCATGCCTTAGCCTATGGTACAGGAGATCTTAATCCGCATTTCTTTATCATACCGCCGCTCTCCTCTTATTTGCTTTTTCTGCTTTATGGAGTTTATTTTATTTGCTTAAGATTGCTGGGGTCTATGCAGAATGCCGCTCAATTTGCATCCAGCTTCTTTAAGGACCCGGCCCCATTTTATTTGATCGGAAGGGTTTTCCTTGGGGTGCTGCCGAGCATCCTGAATACTTATTTGACCTATAGGCTGGCAAAGAATTTTGTCTCTATCCGCTCTGCGCTTTTTGCTGCGGCCCTGATGTCGGTAGTTTACCTTAATGTTACCAACGGCCATTATATATACGTTGATAACCTTTTGGTCATGTTTGTGCTGCTTGGTTATATCGTTCTATCAAGATTAATCTTTGCATATGGGTTAAAACGTTGCATCCTAGCCGGGATAATCTATGGGCTTGCGGTAGCTACCAAATACAATGCCATATTTCTAGCGATCCCTTTTCTATTTATTCAATTCTCATCGGGGAGGAGGAGTGCCTCCGGCTTGCTCTTGTTTATCGGGTTTGCCTTATTGGCCTTTGTTATCGGAAATCCTTTTTCTATCCTTGATGGTAATAACTTTTTACTCAACATTACCAAGAATATCAGGCATGAGCATGTCGGATGGCTGCACCATTTTATTTATTCATTATGGGCGGGGACCGGGGTTGATTTTTCCACCCTGGGCAGCGTAGGATTAATGGTCTTCACGGTTAAGAAGCCCAGGGCAGGTATTTTCCTCTTATCCTTTGCCGTGCTATTCTACATCCATCTTGTTTTTGCCAGCCAATATTTTTCCAGATATGTATTGGTTCTCATCCCTTTTCTGGCCATAGGCGCAGGGTATCTGCTTTTTGATTACTTATGGGAGAGGGTCAGGGGTGCATTCTTTAGAAGGGCCCTAATTATTATCGCCTTTATTTTGATAAGCGTTCAGGCAGTGAAATCAGTAAAAGCAGATATGCTCTTTAGTACTAAAGACACCAGGCAGGAAGCCCTGGAGTGGATCCAATCTAACATCCCTGTTAATTCCAGGATTGCCTTTGACAGTACTTTTTTCAGGCCTCCGGTAAAAGAAAACACACGCCAGCTTCTTCAAAAGAAGCTCCTTACCGGTAAGCAGCCCGGGCTCAGAGAGATTAAAGATAAAAAAATAGATTTTCAGATTAAGGCGCGGGAACTCGATAAAAATACTTATGAGGTTTATTATATCGTATCGTCAACCAATAAAGGTCCCGCTAAATTCCTGGGATTCTGGCCTGTAATATTAAATAAGCTGGAGGCGTTGAAAGCGGAAGGGATAGAGTACGCAGTCTTTGACAACTTTGGGATAAATGGGCCTTCCGACGCCTTGCG
>DATJPP010000047.1:0-6299 GCA_035506355.1 Candidatus Margulisiibacteriota bacterium
TATTGCAGGTATCTTCTTCAATATCTGCAAATACCGGCCTGGCCCCGGTAAAGGTCACGGCCAAGGCGGTGGCGATATAAGTAAATACAGGCACAACTACTTCATCTCCTTTACTTATACCTAAGCTTAAAAGGGCCAAAAACAAGGCGTCGGTTCCGGAATTGACCCCCACCGCGAATCTCCTTTTAAAGTATTTGGCAAACTCCTCCTCAAAGAGCGCTTCCTCTTTACCCAGGATAAAATCCGAACGCGCGAAGGTCCCATTGAAGGAGGCCTCTATCTCTTTCCTGATCTTATTATTCTGCCGGTTTAAATCCAGAAAATTAACCTTCATTCTTAATCAGTCTCCTCGCTCCCTGAAAAACTTCCTCTACCGTTATCCCGTCTATGCAGGCATGGTTAAAGGCACAACCTTTAAAACGGAAATTCATATAGCACGGCCTGCAGTCAAGCTGCCTTTTGATGACGATATGGTCACCCGAAGGCGGGTAGGGCCCGTAGACCAAGTCATCAACAGGTCCGAATATCGAGACGGTCTTAAGCTTTAAGGCAACGGCCATATGCAGCGGGCCTCCGTCGTTGGTAATGACAAGGTCCAATAAGCTCATCAGGGCGGCAGTCTCATCGATGCTTGTCTTGCCTACCAGATTTACTATTTTATTTTTTGCGGCCGCGACTATTATATCTGCCATAGGTATTTCCGAATCCGTGCCCATCAATATCACTTTAGCTGAGAAACTTTCTGTTAACCTGTCGGCAAGCTGGGCAAATTTCAAGGCCGACCAATGCTTCAGGGAAGCATTCTTCCCCCAGCTCTCTCCTGCCCCCGGGAATATACCCACGCAGCAGTCTTCCTCTTTTAAGCCGTAACGGGTGAGCATATGCCTCATCTTGGCCCTGTTTGATTCGGGAACGAATAAATCCATCTCCCGCGTCTTAGGCTCAATATGGAGGAACTTCAATAAATCCAGGTAGTATTCTACTATGTGCTTGGAACTATAGCCTTCCAGATAGATCTTCCGGGTGGAGAATATCCCCCTACCTTTATAGTCGAAACCGAATCTTTCCTTGATCCCCAAAAGCTTGGCTAATAAACTATAGCGGTGATCAAGGGAAAAATCAAGAGCAATATCGTACCTTTCCCTCCTCATCTCCCTAAGCAGCTTCCAGGACTTCTTTATGGCATCTATCTTTGATTCCTTGGATATTTTCTTGAGATCACCCCGGGATAAAGCAAATATTTTGTCTATGTACGGGTTGTTCTTCAGGATCAGGGATACCCTTTCATTGCACCAGTAACCGACTTTGCATCCGGGGAAGCTATCCTTTAGCGCCATGATTACCGGCTTGGTAAAGAGCACGTCCCCTATGCCGAAGGGATTAATGATCAAGAACTTTTTCATATCCGCTGCCCGATTCTTCTGCTTTTTAAAATACGGACGACCTTTTTTACTTCCTGCGAAAGATCCTTCCTGCAGACTAAAAGCGCATCTTCCGTATTTACCACGATTATGTTTTCAAGGCCGATACTGGCAACCACGCCTTTCTCTGACCAAACCAGTGAATTTTTGTCTCCTAAAGAGATGCAGTTGCCCCGGTAGATATTCCCCTGCTTATCCTTCTTCAAAATACCCTCAATAGCCTCCCAGCTACCCAGATCAGACCAGCCAAAATCAGCCGGTAATAAAGCCGCTTTTTTAGTCTTCTCCATAATGGCGTAGTCGATGGAGTTGGCAGGCAACTCATCCCATCCCTTGAGAAGCTGGGTCCTTGAAATCTTCATCAAGGTCTTGTAAGCAGAAGGAATGATCTCCCTGATTTCTCCAAGGAGGCAATCGGCGCGAAAAACGAAAATACCGCAATTCCAATAATAACCTTTGTCTTTAAGGAATACCTTTGCTTTTTTTAGTCCCGGTTTTTCCGTGAACTTATCCACTTCATAGAACCTTGCCTTTGCGGATTTATCCTTCCCCCTCTTTACCTTGATATACCCATAACCTGTCTCAGGGCGGCTGGGCTTGGCTCCCAAGGTCACAATCAATCCCAATTCGGAGATTACGGCAGCGTCCTTTAATAATTTCAGGAATAAACCTTTATTTTTAACCAGGTGGTCGCAGGGAAGTACGGTGATCACCGCTTCCGGATCTGAATCGTAAATAACTTTAGTCAGATAGGCGATAGGCGCAAAGGTATTTCTGCCTTCGGGCTCAAATAATATGTTTTCAAGCGGAATAGATAGTGATTCAGCGCGGCATTTTATCTCCTTAGATAAGATTTTATTAGTGGCGATGTAAATCCTCTCCGCTGGGATCAAGGTAATTATCCTGCGCACTGCCTCATCTATCATCGGCTTTCCGGAATAAAGGTTCAGCAACTGTTTAGGCCGGTTTTCCCTGCTTAAAGGCCAGAAACGGCTTCCTATCCCTCCTGCCAGAATGATTGCGTAATTCATCTCTTCAGCATTCTCCTTATCCTCAAAAATACCTCATCCGCGGTAAGGGAGGCCAGCGGGCTCTTCTCTATGACCTCGCTCCCGCTGGATAAAGGACCCCATCTTTTAGCGGTCTTACCCGGCAGGTCGTTTCTAAAAAGTGCTAAGACCGGGGTATTTACGCAGCTTGCCAAATGCACCGGACCGCTGTCGCAAGAAACCAGGAGAATACACCTCTTTAATACCGCTGCCGACTCCAGGAGACTGGTCTTGCCGGTCAGGTTGATAAAATTTTTATCGAACCCCGGAAAGGCAGAACGGGAACTTTCCCGCTCTTTTTCACCTCCGACTAAAACTACTGTAAGCGCCAACTCCTTAATCAGCCTCTCGGCCAAGAACCTGAAGTTTTCAACCCCCCATTCCTTGACCGTATCGCTCGTCCAGGGATGTAAGGCGATCAAGCGTCCATCTCCCTTTAGATTATAGGCATCAGAGACTTTTTCAAGCAAAAGATCGCTAACCTCAAGAAAGAGTTCTTTCTCCCGGGTCTTTGCCCCTATGGCTGCGGCTAACTCCAGATTATATTCTCTCTCGTGCCTTTCTCCAAGGTATTTTTTATCCTCAATCTTATGCGTTAGAAGAAAACCGCACTTCCTGTTATAACCTGCCCTTACGGGGATACCGAGCAACCAGGATAGTATATTGAACTCGCGCGAAGGATTAAGCATAACCGCAAGATCAACCCTTTTTTTTACTAATCGCATGAATAGGCCAAATTTTTCCTTCATCGTATGGATATCTCCTCCCCATACGATGACCTCATCCAGGTAAGGAATATTCTCCGCAAGCTCTTTGACGGAAGGGTCAACTACGATTATTATTTTTGCGTTAATAAACGTCTGCCTTAACGCCCTGAAAGCGGGTATATTAAGCAGGAATTCACCGAACCTGTCGTTGCGTAAAATGAGAATGTTCTTGATATTTTCAGGAACTATCTTCATGGTTAATGAATTTCCCCAGACCCAAAGAAAGCCCGACGAGATACCAAAAGATCATCGCCACCCGGGAATAATACAGGCTTGTCTCCGTAAGCCCGTTGATCAGGAAAGCCATTAGGGCGGCGCCTACGCATAAAGATAAAACTTTAAGATAGTTGTCATTAAGCAGTGAGTAGTTCCTTGCAGAATACCTGAAAAGCCTGAATAAAAGAAAACAAAAAGCAACCAAACCCAATAACCCGAGATCGGCAGCCATCTGCAGAAAATTGTTATGCGCATACATGTGCTCGGCAGTCTCGGCGCCTGCTGCCTCGGGGAGCTTATAGGTGGAATAATTCCTGCAATAAGTATTAACCCCTAAGCCGAGTATGGGGTGCTGTTTTATCATGTTAAAAGAGTTACGGTAAATACTTATCCTGTCTGAATTGAGCATAAAAACTACAGGGTTATAATTTATCTTCTTGGCCCAGTCTCTTATCTTTTGCGGCATGATAAAAGGGTATATCAAGAGTAGAAGGATCAGGGATGCGCTGATAAACTTATTCTTCCTTGCTATGCTGATAAGCAGTATCGCACAGTAAAAAGCGAGTCCGGTACCCCTGGAAAAAGTCGAGATAACCCCAAAACTTACCAGGACTGAAAAAGCAAGCATCCATATCTTGGCCTTTCCCTTAAAATAGTATAGGGCCATACCCAGGATAATCGGGGCTGTGGCGCTAATGTATACACCAAAGACATTAGGGTTAGGAAAAGCTGCCGTAGCGCGGGTTAAGCCGATAGCCGTCTTAAGTTCCCTCCCCCAGACAAAGTCAGCACCGGTCGCTAATTGCCATCCGGCGTCAAACGAAGCGAAGGCAGCGGCAAAAGTAATTCCCAGGAATATTCTAAAGATGTGCTTCTTATCTTTTATCTCTTGCGCGCAAACGAGGAAAACAACTGCATTCTGGAAGATCTTCAGCAGGCCGCGGAAGCTGTCGCCGTAATCTATGGTATTTTTAAAAGAAAGGAGCGCTGCCGTGAAAAAAAGGAGAAAGGGCAGATTAAGCGGGGTGTGTATAAAGATATTTTCCTTCTTCAGGATCTTCTTGATCAAAAAGAAGAAAACCATTACCCAGATAAAAGAATTGGCCAAGCCCGGGGCAATAGTGATGGAAAATGGGACCAGGACAATCGCCCAATAAGCCAAAAATTCAGAAATATTGATTATTCTTTTCATCTATTAAGCCCAAAAGCGGTATCTTACAATGGCAAGCATAGCGTGGATCCCGTCCAGCCACCTGATCTTCTTGCCTTGCGCATAATTGCGCGGTTGATATGATATGGGGACCTGTTCTATGCGCATCTTTTTCTTTAAGGCCTTGGTAACAATCTCAGCGTCCATATCAAAGCCGGGAGATTTGATCCCTAGTGAGCTTATCGTCTCCCTGCGGAATAATTTATAGCAGGTAAGAAAATCGTTTATCCTGACATTGAAGAGAAGGTTCAAAAAAATAGTCAAAAACCTGTTCCCCATCCTGGGTATCAATAAACCATGGTACTTTTCGGTAAACCTTACCCCCAATACGATATCCGCGGCATTCTTCCTCATCACCTCCATTAGCCTTACGCACTCCTGTGGCTCGTATTCAAGGTCAGCGTCCTGGATTATTACGAATTCTCCGGTTGCGTTCGCCAGTCCGGTCAAAAAGGCAGCGCCCTTCCCCCTGTTACTGCCATGGTAGATTATTTTAAGGTTGGGATAGCTGATCCCCCTTAAGACTTTATCCGTCCCGTCTGTTGAGCCGTCCTCAACCACGATAATCTCTTTATCCAGGTTTAAGGCATTAACCTTGTTCAGGATCTCCCCAATGGTCCTAACTTCATTATAGACCGGGACGATAACGGAAAGTAACGGCATCTATCCACCCATCCTCTTCCATATTCCCCAGAGATATAGTTTCGAATACGCTGGTAAAAGTTTAAAGATCTTAAAGCTTGATTTTCCCTTGGTTCTCTCTTTCCACACCGTAGGCACTTCGGTGATTTTAAAACCCAGAAAGTAAGCCTTTAGCGGTATCTCCATGGATATTTCGAAACCTTCCGCCTTACTCTCTACGCTATCAATAACCTTCTTCCTGTACATCTTAAAGGCATTCGGTATATCATGGGTGGGTATCCCCAATAAAAAACGCAATGATAATCCTCCGAATTCGGAAAGTGAACCCTTGAGCCTTGAACCGCCCTCCCTCCTGCCGCCTTTTGAATAGCGGCAGCCGCAGACAACATCATATCCTTCTTTTATCTTTTCAAGCATTTTGCCGATAGTCGTCAGATCATCGCAGAGATCAGCCATAACCGGAACCACTACTTCGCTGTTTATATTTGCGAATCCCGTCCTGATGGCATTGGCAAATCCTCCGGCAGAAGTGTTGTGCACCAGTCTGAGGTTTGGGTAATCCTTTGCTAACCCTAAAACTATCTCAGGCGTCTTATCAATGGAGTGATCATTAACCACTATTATTTCATGCTCCAGAGAAGCCAGGATGTTTTCTATCTTCTTGATCACGTCGGCGATATTCTCTTCTTCATTGTGCGCCGGGACTACAATAGATATCTTCATTTTACGATCCTGTAAATCCTTACGGTTTTATTGCAAAATACCAGCTTGAATTTATCCGGATGGGCAAGGGCCCAGAGGTCCTCTACCGGAAAGATAATGTTTTTTATCTGGTGTATGGAGTAAATAAAAAGGTAATCTGCCAGGCGTTTATCCAAATTTGACAGCCAGGAGGAGTAATCCGCCCCATAGCGGTAATTACCCTTTTCTTCCAGATTATCAATGAGTGTCTTGAATTCGTATCCCCAAATGTAATGGCTGCGGGGGAAATACT
>DATJPP010000048.1:0-6081 GCA_035506355.1 Candidatus Margulisiibacteriota bacterium
AACCAAACATTATAGGGAATATTATTAGCATCATTCGCTGTTCAGAAGAATTAGCGGCAGAAGCAGGGGTGGAGAATTTTTGTTGTATAAACATACCTGCAGTCATAATCAACGGGAGTATATTAATTTCATTCCCTAAAATTGGCAAACTAAAGGGGAGTGTAAACAGACGATCCGGGGACGATAAATCCTTAATCCACATAAACTTAGCACCACGCAAGGCTACAGTGCGCATCAGAGCTTGATATAAGGCAAAGAAGATAGGCATTTGCAATAACAAAGGCAGGCAGCCACTCATAGGATTGACTTTATGCGTACGATATAATTCCATTATCTCTTTATTGAGTTTTTGCGGATTATCCTGGTGCTGTTTTTTTAGTTCTTCAATGTGTGGTTGCAGGGCCTGCATCTCTTTCATGGAGCGCATCTGTTTTACAGAGAGGGGGAATAAGAGAAGGTAGATCACTAAACTTAATATTACAATCGCCGCCCCCCAATTATGCACCAGGCCATAAAAGAAACGTAGGAGCCAAAGCAGGGACTGGGCAATAAAATCAAAGGTACCATAATTTATGGTAGGCGACCAAGCAGGGTTGACTCTGTTGATAGACTGTAACTCTTGTGGTCCCAGATAGATATGGAATTTTTGCTGAAACTCCTGATGCGCAGGTATGACTATTTTAGAAAGGAGCAGGCCGATCTCTGATTGGCGCGGGGTTAATTTTTTTACGAAAGCAGCGCTCTCGGTGGCGCCAACCGGCTCAAGGATGGCGCAAAAATACCGGTCACTTATTCCTATGAATTTGGCGTTAATAGACGTAACATCTTTTCTGCCATTGAGATGCAAGATTTTATCTTCCTGGGCAATGATGACGTTTTGATAGCGGCTATCCAAATTATTCAGGGAAAAATCCAAGAGACCTAGAACTAAAGGCAGATCCAGGCTTAGTCTCTCGTCGCTCAAATTTACGATATTAAGTTGCAACCAGAATTCAAAAGGAGAGTTTCCGGCGATCAATTCTTTACTAATCCTTTTACCGGGACCGGTAGCTACGAAGCGAAGGGTACCTGTGGGGGAGTCTTCTCTTTTAAAAACCGCGGATTTGTCGTCGAGCATGAAGCCGGCGTGCAGGGGGAAACGGTAATCCTGATAACTTTTAAATAATGCCTCTTTTAGCGCGGCGCGGCTTTCCGAATAGCCCGCCTCTAACCAAGGATTGACCCATCTCCCTTCGGCTTCTGTAGAAACTAAGGTCTCGTTCTCCTTGGCAGGAAGAAGGGCGGAGGATTCACTTTTAGGCAGGTTATTGCTAGTTATAACTGTTTGGTTTGCAATGTGTTGCGGCTTAGGTGCAAAAGCTGACCAACTTACTAAAACCAAGAGTGATAAGGCTAGTGCTAAAAAGGTACGTTTTTCCATAGATCATCTTTCCATGTTTAGGCGGTTATACTAAAGGGTCATAAACGGATTTCCCCGACCAGGGATGACAACTGAATACTCTGCGTGCTGCCTTACAACTACCCCGGAGGCAACCGTAGTGAGTAATTGCTTGCTTCGCGTATTCCGAGCAGCTGGGAGAAAAACGGCAGGCGCAAGGCAAGATTATCCGGATATACTTCTGGTGTAGCTTAATAAGGAAAAGCAATGCTCGTCTTGGCATTAAATGCTTATTATCTTTCTACCCTTCAGCCTCCGACGGGACAACAGCTTGCGGCCGGATTTGGTGGACATTCTTTTGCGGAATCCATGTTTGCGTTTACCAATGATCTTTGTGGGTGTTTTAAGATTTTTTTTCATCGCCTGGTTACTCCTCTGCTAGCAAAAATTGTTCTGCTCCCTATTATTTACAAGTGGCTGTTAATTATAACATAAAGTTTCCACAAGTCAATTTAAAATTTAGCCTTCCCTCGGATAAACCTTATTGCTGGTTGAGGTTTTTTTGTTGACGCCTGCAAAATATATTGTATAATAGTCCGCGTTTATCTTTTTCTCTTGCAAACTCTTTTAAGCCTGTTATAATAACCACCAAGGCAGATGAATCCTCCTCCGTCAGGAGGGGGTTATCTCCTTCGGAAGTTTTCCACAGAGTTATGCAAGATGTGGATAAGTTGTTAATTAACCGGTTTGCTCATGTCCGAAATACCACCAATCTGGCTACAAACACAAGAGGCTTTAAAAAACAGGCTGGGAGCTACAGTCTTTGAAACCTGGATTTTTCCCTTGAGAATTGGGAAGGCCAGCGAAGAAGGTTGGGTCCTTTTCGCCCCGGACCTTTTTTTCAAAGACTGGGTAGAGCGCAACTATAAGTCTGCAATAGAAGAGGCCTTGCGCCTGGCGGCTAAAATGAATATTCCCGTGCATATTGAAGTCGCATCTGATGCTGAACCTGTAACCACGACACCTGTTGCCAAAGCACTCCCCAGGGGAGGGGAATTGGGTGGCCTTGCTACTTTGAACCCGCGCTATACTTTTGAAAACTTTGTAGTAGGACCGTCGAACCGGCACGCACATGCCTATTCGTTAGCTGTTGCCGAATTACCGGCTAAGACCTACAATCCTCTCTTCATCTACGGCGGCGTGGGGCTGGGGAAAACCCATCTTATCCAGGCGATCTGCCACCACATTAAACAGAAGGCTGGGGGGAATGCCAAGATCTGCTATCTATCCTCCGAGCGCTTCACTAACGAGCTTATCGACGCCATACAGCACCATTCTACTGCCGGCTTCCGCCAAAAATACAGGAATGCGGATATTTTAGTTATTGACGATATACATTTTATCGCGGGGAAAGAATCCACACAGGAAGAATTCTTCCATACCTTCAATGCGTTGTACGATGCGCATAAACAGATCATCTTTTCTTCGGACCGGCCGCCAAAAGAGATCGCCAATCTCCAGGAGAGGCTGGTCTCCAGGTTCGGCTGGGGCCTGACCACGGATATCCAGCCACCGGATCTGGAGACGCGTGTGGCCATATTAAAGAAAAAAATAGAGCGCGAGCCGGTTTCTGTCCCGGATGAGGTGATATTTTTTATCGCCCAGCTTATTAAAACTAATATTAGAGAATTAGAGGGTGCCCTTATCCGCACTATGGCCTATTCTTTGCTGGAAGAAAAACCCATTACCCTAGAATTGGCGCAGGAGGTGCTTAAGGATCTTTTAAAAGAACCCAAAAAACTCATCACTGTTGATTTTATCCAGCGTTGCGTGGCAGAAGAGTTCGGCTTGACCTTACAGGATTTAAAAAACAAGCGGCGTAATAAAACCATTCTGTTGCCCAGGCAGATAGCGATGTATCTCAGCAGAAAATTAACTGACCTCTCTTTGCCTGAAATAGGTGAGTTTTTCGGCGGTAAAGACCATACCACTGTTTTGCATTCCTATAATAAGGTCAAGGAGGATGTTCATAAGGATAGGGTGTTGCAGGAAAAAGTGGAACGGTTAACCCAGGTTATTCAACAGTAAATTCAAGGTTTGTGAACTGGTATAGTTTGTGTTATCGCATCGTAAATAAGCGGGTTAGGGTATTTTCAACAAAAACAAAACCCGTTACTATTATTACTGTTTTTATATTTATATTAAATAATACCAGAAGGAGATAAAAATGAAATTCGTTGTGCAAAAAAGCATTTTATTAAGCGGAATACAAACAGTACAAAATATTGTGACCTCAAGATCGGCACTACCTATCCTTTCTAATATACTGGTAGAGGCGCAAAAGGATACCTTGAGGCTTACGGCCACAGATTTGGATATAGGTATAAGCTGTGCAATTCCTGTTACTATCCAGGAGGCAGGGGCAATTACCATACCAGCCAAAAGGTTTAGTGATATTATTAAAGAATTACCAGGAGAAGATGTAAATCTTACCAGTAAGAAGAATAATTCGGTTATAATTGAAACCGATTCATGCCAGTTTAAAATTATGGGGTTGGGGCCAGAGGAGTTTCCCAAGATACCAGAGTTTAAGGATAAAGAGGTGGTGAAGCTGGAACAGTCGGTTTTAAAAGAGATGTTAAACCTCACCTCATTTGCTGCTTCATTGGATGAGACCAGGTATATTTTAAGCGGTATACTGTTTAAAATAAATAAAAACACCCTGACCCTTGTGGCCACGGATGGCAAGAGGCTGGCGATAGTGGAGCGCAAGCTTCAAAAGGATGCGGAGAAAGAAATACACATTATTGTGCCGATCAAGACAATTTATGAACTCAACCGCAACCTGAAAGAGCAGGGGGAGGTATCTTTGGTGTTGGGGAACAACCAGGCCTTGTTTGAGCTGGATGGGGTGATTATTATTTCACGCCTCATCGAAGGGGAGTTCCCCGACTATAAGCAGGTGATACCTCCTGCGTCAGAGAATAAGATCCAGATGGAGCGCGGCGCCTTCCTGCTCGCTATACGCAGGGCGGCATTGCTCTCGACGCCGGATTACCAGGCGGCGAGACTGGAAGTTTTTAAAAATAAATTAGTGGTTTCCAAGTCCACGCCGGATATCGGGGAATCGCGCGAAGAGGTCCCCGTGGAATACCAGGGGAAAGAGATGGTGATCGGTTTTAATCCGAACTACCTGATAGATGTTTTAAAGAACATAAGCCAGGAGACGATAGGGTTGGAGATAACGGATAGCGAGAAACCCGGGGTAATCAGGATGAGCGGTTATGTCTATATCGTGCTGCCTATGCGCCTAAGTTAGATGGAGCAGATTAAAGAAACAATAGCCGGCTTTATGCAGGATTTACAGAATAAAGCTGTACAAAAAAGAGAAAGTCCCCAGGAGCTTCTAAGAAAAGTCTTGACAAAAAAAGAGTTGAGCCATATAAAGTTTAATTATTTCAAAGGCGGGGTGCTAAGCGTAAACGTAGATTCCTCTGCCTGGCTTTATAGCCTCTCCTTAAAGAAAGAGGAGCTGCTTGTCAGGCTGAAAACATATTCCGCGGCGGTCAGGGATATCAGGCTGCGGGTAGGAAGAATAGCATGAAGAAGGGAAAAACCCAAAAACAGGCGCAGGCCAAAGAACCGACGAAGCCCCCGAAAGAGATACCCGTTGCAGAGGGGGTAAAAAAGGGTTCTTACGACGCCACTAATATTCAGGTCCTGGAAGGGACGGAAGCGGTCAGGCGCAGGCCGGCGATGTATATCGGAGATACTTCTACGCGCGGGCTGCACCATCTGGTCTATGAGGTGGTAGATAACAGCGTAGATGAGAGTCTCGCGGGTTACTGCAACAATATCGAAGTAGAGGTGCATTCGGATAATAGCGTCAGCGTTACCGACAACGGCCGCGGCATCCCTGTCGATATGCACAAAACAGAGAAGAAGCCGGCGGTAGAAGTAGCCCTGACTACCCTGCATGCCGGAGGGAAGTTTGACCACCGTACATATAAGGTCTCGGGCGGCCTGCACGGCGTGGGGGTAAGTGTAGTGAACGCCCTCTCGGATTGGCTGGAGGTGGAGGTTAAGCGTGACGGGAAGACCTACCACCAGAGATACGAGCGGGGTAAGACCGTATCCAAGCTTACGGTCATCGGTAAAAGCTCAAACACCGGGACCAAGGTTACCTTTAAGCCGGATAAGACGATCTTTAGCAAGATAGATTTTTCCTACGATATATTATCGCAGCGCTTGAGAGAGCTGGCGTTTTTGAATAAGGGCCTGAAGATCAAGCTGGAGGATGAGCGCAGCGACAAAGAAGCGGTTTTCGAATTTGCCGGCGGGATAACCTCATTCGTGGAATACCTGAATAAAAACAAAAACCCGCTGCACAATAAAATCATTTATTTCCAGAAATCGCAGGATGACGTAGTCATCGAAGGGGCCCTGCAGTATAACGACGGCTACGCCGAGACCCTCTTTTCCTTCGCCAATAATATCAACACCATAGAAGGCGGTACGCATTTGTCCGGTTTTAAATCCGCCCTCACTCGGGCCATCAACCAATACGCCAAAGCCAAGAACCTGATCAAAGGGGAAGAGGCGGGTATTACCGGAGACGACGTGCGCGAAGGTTTGACTACCGTCATCAGCGTCAAGGTTTCCAACCCGCAGTTTGAAGGCCAGACCAAGACCAAGCTGGGCAA
>DATJPP010000049.1:0-3190 GCA_035506355.1 Candidatus Margulisiibacteriota bacterium
AGCCCTTATGCCCTGGATGCTCTTTTCCGAAGGGGTCATGCGCTCCTCAAACAGCATAGTAGCTGATAGCGGCCTGGTAAGAAAAGTGTATTTCCCGCGCCTGGTAATGCCCCTCTCCGGGGTTGTTTCGCCTCTGGTGGACTTTTTCTTTACGTTTATAGTTTTCCTAGGGATGATGTTTTATTTCAGGTTTCCTATTACAGCAAGGATCCTCTGGCTTCCTGTATTTATCGGTTTGGCACTAACAACTTCCCTGGCGGTGGGGCTCTGGCTTGCCGCCATAAACGTTCAGTACAGGGACGTGCGTTATGTTATCCCGTTTTTGATACAGTTCTGGTTTTTTTCTTCGCCGATAGTTTATTCCAGCGCGCACTTACCTCGCTCCTGGCATTTTTTATATTGCTTAAATCCCATGGTAGGAGTGATTGAAGGTTTCCGCTGGGTACTTTTGGGGGCAAAGGCCCCGGCAATGGTCACTAGTATTTCAATCCTTGCAGTCTTATTCATACTATTCTCCGGATTATTTTATTTCCGACGTATGGAGAAGACTTTTGCTGACGTGGTATAAAGATGAGCGAAACAGTCATTAGGGCAGAGAAGTTGGGTAAGTTATATCGAATAGGCAGAAGGGTGGGATATAAGACGCTGCGTGAGTCCATAAACAATATGGTAAGTTTCCCTTTTAGGAAACTAAGAAATATCTTAACCTCCGCCAAAGAAGATGATAACAATATATGGGCTTTGAAAGACGTTTCTTTTGAGATAAGACAGGGAGAGATGACCGGTCTTATCGGCCGCAACGGCTCAGGTAAGACTACCTTACTTAAGGTGCTCTCGCGCATAACTACCCCTACGGAAGGTTTTGCGGAAGTGCATGGCCGGGTAGCTTCGCTTCTTGAGGTGGGCGCGGGTTTTCATCCCGAGCTTACAGGCAGGGACAATATATATCTTAGCGGAGCAATACTGGGGATGAGGAGGAGGGAGATAAGCAATAAATTCGATGAGATAGTAGCCTTTGCAGAGCTGGAGAAGTTCATTGATACTCCCTCGAAATACTATTCCAGCGGTATGTATATGCGCCTGGCTTTTGCCGTGGCAGCGCACCTTGAAGCTGAGATAGTCTTCCTGGATGAGATCCTGGCAGTGGGGGATATCGCTTTCCAGAAGAAGTGCCTGGGTAAGATGGGGAATGTGACCAAGAGCGGGCGAGCGGTAATTTTTGTTACGCATCAGATGAATCAGATCAGAAAGTTTTGCGATAACTGTATCTGGCTGGATGCCGGCAGAGTACGTAAAATAGGCCCGGTTAATGAAATTGTCAGTTCCTATGAGTCCAGTTTTAGCACACTTGCACCAGATAAGGGGAGGGGGTCTCTGGATAAAAGCTGTGCCGCGCGCTTCGTGAGTTGGGAGATAATAAAGCCCAAACTAGAGAGGGCGAATGTCATCGAGACTACGGGAGCGATTGAAGTAGCATTTTATCTGGAAGTTAACCGGCCGCTTCACCACTGCCAGCATGGCCTTGTGCTCTTTAATAACGAAGGCCAGATGATGTGGGGGGTTGGTTCGCCCGACAATTTAAAATTTGAGCCTGGTTTGTACAAGATAACCTATGAATTGCCCTCTCTGCCTTTGAAGCCAGGATATTATTACTGGGATGCTACTCTTTGTGAAGAATGGGTGCTTCTTGATAGGTGGTGTTGTTCTCCCGAACTCCTGATTGCAACGACCCCCTTGGCCAACCGCTATTATGACGAATGGGCCGGGTTTTTAAATTTTCCTTATGGTATGAATATTTCTAAAATTGGTTAGGCTCTCAACTAAATGCAAGATAACAGAATAGCCGGCCTCTCCGTAATAATACCTACATATAACAGGTATGGTGTATTATTCGATACCCTGCGCTTGTTGTCCCAGCAGTCTCTCAAGCCGCTTGAAATAATAGTTATAGACCAGACAACGCCTTCCGCACAAGCAAAACATTTGAAAGAGGCAATATCGATGGAGGTCCCTTATTTAAGGTTTATCGATTCAGCATTTCCCAATGCCAGCATTGCCAGAAACCGCGGCATCCGGGAAGCGAGGTCGGATCTCCTTTTATTCCTGGACGATGATGTAGTTATGCCTGTTGACCTTCTGGAAAAGCATTTCAGCAACTATTCAGACCAAAAGATAGCGGCTGTCTCCGGACAGGTCTTAGAAAACGGAGAAAAACCTACAGAAGAGTTTTCGAGATCCTATTACCTTAAACACACCGGATGGACCTATTTCCCTTTGAATTATTCTCGTCGCTGTGAAGTAATTAATCTTAATTCCTGCAATTTATCCATCCGCAAGGAGATAATCATTGAAGCCGGAGGTTTTGATGAGAATTACATCAGGACCTTTTTCGATGATACCGATCTTGCCTTAAGGGTGCACAGGGTCTGCCTTAAGAAGGGGCTTAAGGCTGTACACGACCCTCAGGCCACCCTGATACATCTTAGGTCGGCAGGAGGGAACAGACCGGCGGGCTTAAACGAATACATAATTGCAGATAGATATGCCTGGATGGTCTGGCTTTATTTCCTTATCATTAATTTCGGTTTATATTCTTACCAGGAAATATTAAGACGTCTGAGGTACGCAGTGTTTAGGAGGGTAAATTTCTTAAAACCCAGATATCTGGTAATGGCCCTCGCGGAGTTTTTACTGGGTTTTTCTTTGGCTTTAAAGGCAATAAAAAGGGGGAGGAGGCTGGGTTTTCTCCATGATGACGAGCGATAAAGAAGAATCCATTCCTGTTTATAGATATTCCGGTGTTTTTATTTTATCCGTTTTATCCATAAGCGCCATCTTCTTCTTAAGGGAAGCAGTTTATTACCTGTCCTTTCCTTACGATGTAATGTATTGTAGCCGCATAGTATATAATATTTACCTTTTTGTAAATGGTGTCCCGCTGTATGAGTGCTGCTGTGGTTTCCCCGAGCACGTAACGGTTTACACGCCGCTATACTATCTACTTGTATCGACCATAGCAAAGCTGGCGCAAATTTATTCTTATCTTCCGCTGTTGGCACTTTCCCGTTTGGTAATCTTTTTCTGTACCCTGTTGAGCGCAACACTGATATTTATAATTTCTCTAAGGCTAAGATATAGTAAAGTTGAATCTCTCGTCGCTTCTCTGTTGTTCCTGGGAAATCCATTATTA
>DATJPP010000050.1:0-3487 GCA_035506355.1 Candidatus Margulisiibacteriota bacterium
TTTTCGATATTTCGAGGCAGGGCTCAGTGGGAAGGCTGCATATTGCCAGGGCGATGGTGCGTGCAGGTTTAGTCGGTTCCATATTCGAGGCATTTAGAAAATACATCGGCGATAAAGCCCCGGCTTATGTCTTAGGCTTTAAGATGTCACCTCAAGAGGCGATATCCCTGATCAAGAGATCCGGGGGTATCCCGGTATTAGCCCATCCTTACAGCCTGAATAGCGATGAGCTTATACCTCTCTTTGTTGAATATGGGATTATGGGCTTGGAGGTGCATTACCCCGAACATTCGCAATCAATGGTAAATTTTTATTCAGGTCTAGCCAAGAAATATAACCTCTTGGTTACCGGGGGTTCCGATTGCCACGGTGAAGCAAAACCGGAGATCAGGATCGGCTCAATTAAAATACCTTATGAACTGGTGGAAAAACTAAAGGCTGCCGGGGAGGCCCTGTGAGAAGCATGAAAAAAAATCACGAATATTTTATGGCCCTTGCCTTAAAGCTTGCTTTAAAGGCAAAGGGTATGACCTCTCCTAATCCTCTGGTAGGCTCGCTGGTAGTGAAGAAGGGGAGGATTATCGGAAAAGGCTATCATGAAAAAGCCGGGTTTGCGCATGCCGAGATAACCGCCCTGGAGGAAGCAGGGGCGAAGGCCAAAGGTGCAACGCTCTATGTAACCCTCGAGCCGTGTGCGCATTTTGGTAAGACCCCGCCTTGCGTGGAGAGAATAATCAGAAGCGGTATAAAAGAGGTCATCGTCGGGATGATTGATCCTAACCCTTTAAACAACGGCAGAGGTGTTGAGATTTTAAGGCAGAATAAAATAAAGGTAAAGGTGGGTTTTCTTGAGCGGGAATTAAGAAAGGCGAATGAAGTATTCATAAAGTATATTACCAAGAGGATGCCTTTTGTGACGGTCAAGGTAGCACAGTCATTGGATGGCAAGATTGCCACCAGAAGAGGAGATTCCAAGTGGATAACCTCGGATAAGTCCAGAGGTTTTGCCCACCGTTTACGCAAAGACTATGATGCGATTATGGTAGGAGTTAATACGGTATTAAGAGATAACCCTAAACTTGACGCCTGGTTTTCTAAAAAGCAGCCGGTTAAGATTATCGTGGATAGCCATTTAAGCGTCCCGCAGGACGCCGCGATATTCTCCGGCGCCTCTTCCGTAATCATCGTTACCCTTCTTGCCTCTCCCGGACAGGAAACGGAGAACCGCGGTATACTGGAAAAGAAGGCAAGTATCCTGGAAGTCAAGGAGAATGCCGGTCAGGTAAATTTGAAGGATATGATGAAAAAGTTGGCACGCATGGGGATAAGCAGTATTTTGGTGGAGGGAGGGGGTATCTTAATCGGCTCGCTCTTTGATGAGAAGCTGGTAGATAAAATACTCTTCTTCTTTTCCCCGAAAATTATCGGGGGGAAAGATGCGATCAGTCCGGTGATGGGCAAGGGTATAGCGCGCATAGATAATGCCGTTAAAGTGAAGGCTCTTAAAATTAGGCGGTTGGGAGAGGATTTTCTGGCAGAGGGGTATATAAGCTGATGTTCTCGGGGATAGTTGAAGAAGTGGGGGAGATCAAACGGGTCATGAGGCGCGGGAATGCTACGCTCTTTGAGATTAAGGCGGATAAGGTACTAGAGGATGCCAGGATCGGCGATAGCATAGCCGTTAACGGTGTCTGCCTGACGATAGTTAAAAAAGAGAGAGATACGTTAAGTTTTGAGGCTATACCCGAGACCTTACGGCTTACTAACCTGGGTCATCTTCAGATGGCGGATAAGGTCAACCTTGAGCGCAGTCTTAAATTAGGAGAGAGGATTTCAGGGCATTTTGTTACCGGGCACGTGGACTGCCAGGGGATAATCCGCAGGAGGTTGCGCAAGGCAGGGAATCACTCTTTTGAGATAGCCGTCCCTCCTGAGTTTATATCCAGTATTTTGCCCAAAGGCTCGATAGCCGTAGAGGGGATAAGCCTGACCATAGCCGAGAAAAAACAGAATATTTTTTCAGTTTATATCATCCCGCATACCCTCTCCAATACTACCCTGAATTTTAAGGGCCCATCGGATAAGGTAAACCTGGAGTTTGATATCCTCGCGAAAAGGTCAGCTTAAGCGATCTTACGGATTATCTTTTCGAATTGATTTTTGAACGCAGGCGTTTTCTGAACCTTAAGCTCAAATACCGGCAGGCTTGAGAAAAGCGAACGCAAAAATAAAACTGCATTCATCATGAAGCGGGTTTCAGCCATGAGCAGGCGGCCCATTATTAATGGTCCGGAAGAGGCGTCTTTTAGAATCCGCCTTAATGCCTCGTTCCCGGATACAGGCTTGCAGGATGTCTTGCGGGATTTTTGCACAAAGAAGATGGCGCGGACAGGCAGTTTTATCTGGGTCATTTTTGGGTTTTTGCCTAAAGAGTTTTTGCTCCATGGTACTGCGCAGGTGTAGAAAATATTAGTTCCCTCTTTAAAGATAGGCGTGATGTCGTCTGATATTATAGAATTAGCTGCGCAAAGCCTGGCAGCAGTGGTTTTTCCGCTGTGGCTCGGCCCCATAAAAAGATAAGCCCCGCTATTTTTCTCAATTGCCACTCCATGGACCATGATCCCCTTGTTATTGCTTAGTAAGATAAGTGAAACCCAGGTACGCAGTTGCCCCACCTCATTATTGATCCTGTCTTTCCACAAGGCCTTATCAGGGAATCTTCTGACATAGGAATATATCTTTTTATTTTTTTGGTCATACCGGACCAGCATGTAACTATGTAAATCCAGTATGCATTTTTTGTCGGCAATATCTCTCCACGAGAGACCGTTTTTTCTCTTTATAATATCATTCAGGGTCGGAGAGAGTCCATCCAGAATCTTCAGAAGGCGATTGTGGCTGGAGCGGGCGTATCTTTTTTTTAAGATCCGGTAAAATTTGTTTTGAAGACCGACTTTATCGCGCGGGGGAGAATATTTTACGGATTTGCAATGTACCGAAATGTTACCGGAACTACATTGTTTTATGAACAGATCAGCATCCCGGGACCGTTTTTCCCGGAGGCGGCGCAGAAACGCGGCAGGCTTAATGGCTAAGTTGATACTAGCTATTGATAATACAGCCATGATTGGAACATATTATAGAATTAAGCCTAAATTGTCAATATCTTACTGGACAAATTTCCTCAACTTGATATAATAACCGCGAGGTATTGAATGAAGAGAAAGTATATAAAGCCAACTCTTTTTACCTTTTCACAGGCAGAGGATTCCCCAACATTCTCAATACTAAATGCTACTTGTGTTAGCGGTCCATCCCCTCTTTGGGCATGCAACACAGGGTTAGGGCCCGGGGAATGCCAGTCAGGCGGATCTCCCGATTTTACAGGATGTGGCATGGGGAATTCCGCATTAGGTTCTGCAGGCTGCAAGAACGGTAATGATCCGTCAGCTAGCGGGATCTGTAGTGTCGGAGTAGGTCTTTAGGC
>DATJPP010000051.1:0-8966 GCA_035506355.1 Candidatus Margulisiibacteriota bacterium
ATATTCCGCATAAATCAACCCGAGGTTATAGTGGGTTGAGGCATCATTGGGATTAAGTTCCAAAACCTTCTGGAATTCAACTACTGCGTCGTTATATTCCTGTCTCTGCAGGTAAAATACGCCGAGGTTATAGTGGAGCACGGCGTTCTCCTTGAGCAGCCTGTCTTTCAAAAGCGCCACCTGCGAAAGCTTGCTAGAGTTGCTATCAACCCTGTTCTTCAGTATCCTGTTATCTTTAAATAGTAATTTATTCTTATCCAGTACCTGGCTTTTGACCGCCTCGGCTTCGGTGAGTTTAAGCTGATAGCTCTGCGCACGGCTGATGAGTTCCTTTATCGTCCTCTCCTTCTCGCTTAAGGCCTGGTTTAGTTCATCGCGCTTAACCAGCCAGTCCTGCTCCCTTAATTGCAGGTCGTGCAATTTCTGCTCCATAGGCATCCTGTCCGTCTGGAAATTCACGAGCTTGTTCCCCAGTGTATTTAGCTGGGCAGACAGCTCCGAGTTATTCTTGTTAAGATCGGCTATGGTCTTATCCTTCTCCTCTACCGCTGCACTTAACTGCTTAAATTGATCCTGCAGGTTATTTTGTTGTGTTAACAGAGACTCAAACTGGGTCTGAAGTTCTGACCTGCCGCTTTGCAACTGCAGTAGTTTTGCCTCGTAATCCTTGATCTTGGCGGATGAATCATCCAATTTAACCGAGAGCGAATCTTTGTCTTTGTTTAATAAGGCAAGGGCCTTATCTTTATCGACGATGGCGACGCTTAAACTATCCACCTGGGCCTGCAGGCCGTTCTTCTCGTTCTGCAACTGGGTAAGCCTGGCCTCGTAATCCTTAACCTGCGCCGAGAGCTGGTCTTTTGATTGTGACAGGGCAGTAATCGATTTTTCCTTCTCAACGCCCGTGGAGGCCTGCTGTTGCAGCTGCAATTGCAGAGAGGTCTTCTCGCTTTGCATCTGGTTAACCCGCATATCGCTCTCTTTAAGCTGGACGGAAAGCTGCTGCTTGGCCTGGGCGAGGTCAAGTGCGGCCTTGTCTTTATCCAGGATTGCCGAAGCAAGCTGCTGATTCTGTAACTGCAGATTTCGTTCCCTGGCCTGGGATTCCTTAAGCAGACCCTCCAAAGAAAGCTTCCCAGACTCATATTGCGCAACCTTTACTTCAAAATCCTTGACCTGGTTTGAGAGCTGAACTTTCAATTTGTTCAACTCAAGGATAGACTTATCCTTATCCTCTCCTCCCTGAGTCAGTTGTTGCAGCTGGGTTTCCAGGGACTGATTCTTGGCCTGCAGTTCCTTGGACTGGTTCTCTAAGGAAGTTTTGGCATTTGAAAGCTGGGCAAGCCTGGCCTCGTAATCCTTAACCTGGCCCTGAAGCGAGAGTTCCCTTGACTTTGCCTCTTTAATCTGAGTATCTAAATTAATCTTTGCACTGTCAAACTGAGAGAGGCGTGCTTCATAATCTTTGGACTGACTCTCTAATTGCTGTTTCATGCGCCCTAACTCTACGATGACTTTATCTTTATCCCCCAGCGTTAAGCTCATCTGTTGGTTCTGAAAAGATAACGCTTGATATTTATTTTTCAGGTCATCTAACTGACCTTGCAGCCCTGTTTTTTCATTCTGTAATTGAGTAAGCCTGGACTCGTAATCCTTATTTTGCAGAAATAGCTGCTGCTTGGCCTGGGTGAGATCGCTAATAGACTTATCTTTATCCTGTAGCGAAAGAGTTAACCTTTGGGAGTCTTTTTCTAGAGAATCTTTACTGCTCTTCAGTGACTCCAACTGCGAAGAGATGGCGTTCTTTTCATTCTGCAATTGGGTAAGCCTGGACTCGTAATCCTTAGACTGGGCAATAAGCTGCTGCTTGGCCTGGGTGAGGTCGCTGATAGACTTATCTTTATCTGCTGCGGATAGATTCAACTGCTGCAACTGTTTGCTTAAGCCGTCATCTTTGATTTTTAATCCCTGCAATTCATTCTGCAATTGAGTAAGCCTGGACTCGTAATCCTTATTTTGCAGAAATAGCTGCTGCTTGGCTCCGGAGAGCTCAACTATTGCCTTATCTTTTTCCAGCAGGGTTGCGGTCAATTGCTGTGACTGGGTCTGCCAGGATTCCTCCTTAGCCTTTAAATCCCTGGACTGCGCTTCAAAAGAGGCTTTATCCGCCTGCAGCTTATCAAGCTTGCCCTGGTAATCGCCGATCTGAGCGCTTACCTGTTGGACCTGCGCCTTCAGGCCATCCTTCTCTGCGTTTAGTTGTGCGAGCCTGGATTCATAATTCTTCTCTTCAGAGGCATACTCATCTTTAAGCTTCTGGTAAGACTGCCTGCTCAAAGTCAACTCATCCTTGAGGCGGTTGAAGTCGTTGATGACCGTATCAACCTCCCCGGCATCCGCTCCTTCTGATGAGCCCTCTTGGGCAAAAACAGAAGGTATAAAGATAAAAACGGAAAAGACTGCGGGAAAAATAAATACGGCTAAGTTTTTTCTCATCTTCTTTTATCCTTTTGCTTAGTTGTAAGACCTCATCCCTTTGGGCGTTAATTGTTCATTGAGAGGCGTAATCTTCGGTGCCTGCTGCTGCGCCGGAATTTCAGGAACGCTGCCCACCGGCCTATTATAAGATTTAAAATTCTTGCTATTCATATCGCCATCTAACGGAATAAAAATTTCCGGCCTGAAGACATCAAATTGTTTTTTAGGCTTAACCGGGAACTTGTTGGTATCTTCGGTAGTAATAAACTTATCGCCTTCAAATATTGTAGGAGTAAGCATGATCACCAGCTCCACCCTCTGCGTAGCCTCGGTCTTATTCCTGAATAGAAATCCGAGGAGCGGGATTTTGCCCAATATAGGAGTCTGCTCCGTAGACTCTGTTTTCTCCTCTCTGCCCAAGCCGGCGATGAGTACGGTGGAGCCATCCTTGGCAATGACAGTTGTCTCTGCGGTACTCGTATCAATGATCGGGACTACGTTATTGCTCGAAGAAACGATGGTGCTGACCACGCTGCTTATCTCAGGCTTTACCTTCATAGTGATATAACCATCATCATTTATCATCGGGATTACCGAGAGGCTTACTCCCACGTCGACAAAAGTCACCTCTTCGGATACGGTGCTAGTGGTCGTACCGGTAGTTGTAGTTGTGGTAACATAAGCCCGCCGTTCTCCGATGTGGATCTTGGCCTCCTGGTTATTCACCACGGACATGGAAGGGGTGGCGATAATCTTCGACTTGCCGATAGTCTGCAGGTAATTGATCACTGCATCAAAATCCTGCTTGCCGCTGATAAGGCCAACATGCATTGCCTGCCCGGCAGTTGTCTTCCCGCCGCCGCTAAAGTTAGAGGTAGTCCCGCTAAAGGGGTAAGAGCCTATGTTGCCATTCATATCGCTGAGCACCTGGCTTCTTGAACGCCAGGCAGCGGTAGCAGCCTGCACCGCGCTAAAGGGATAAGAACCCAGGTAAGAAGTCCCGTATTTTTGCGCCAGGTTAAACAATCCTTCCCATTGCACTCCCGTATCGTTCTGGTTGGATAATGTTATCTTGATGATCTTCACGTCTATCAGTACCGCCTTGGTCTTTTTGTCCAGGCTGGCGACCAGTTCTTCTATGTTTTTCATCCTCTCGGGGAGGGTCTGCACAATAACCTGATTAGTGCGGTCATCCGACTTGACCATCCCTACCTTCTTTAAATCCAATTGTGACTTCAATTGCTCCTCCACATCCTTGGCCTTGGCATATTTAAGATTGAAAACCTTGACTGCATTCTTCTGCTCCAATGCCTCCAGGGCTTTCTCGGCGTCAACAATCTTATCCGGGGTATCTATCATCATTACTGCCCCCGGCTCCGGCTCAACGATGAGGCGGCCGATATCGCTCTTCAAGGCATCCAGCAGGCCGTATGCCTGCTCGGGGATGGCGTATTTGAGGCGGAAGATCTTCACCTGCCGGGTATCAAAGAAATTCTTTCCGAAGAGGACCTTGTATTCCTGTTCGGTCATAACGTTGTAGATATCATTCTTCTTATCGTAAGCCAGGCTGTTAGAACGCAACATGATATCAAAAACATCCTTATCCGGGACATTCTCCACATTGAGCGTGATCCTTCCTGAAACTTTCTGGGTTGGCACGATATTAAATCCGGATTTCATGGAAAAGAACTTAAGCGCCTCGATAATATCTATATTTCTCAAGGAGAGGGATATCATGTGCGTGTACTGATTCGGCGAAGACGGGGCAACCTGGCTTTGGGGCCCCTGCGCGCTGTCATCCTGGGCGAACAAGCTTAACCCCGGAGCGAAGCTTATAAAAATAGAGAATAAAACAGAAAGTGCAGTCCGCCTCATTTTCATCTCAGCTCTATCTCTTCTCCGGCGTAACTTAAAATTACCTTATCCTTAAACACTGCCTTAAGCCGGATATCTTTTTCAAGGACCTGGCCTTTTTTTAAGAAAAAGGTGCGCTGGATCTTGGTATCCTCAATCATCACGTCCGGGTCATCAGACCAGGATATACCTACCAGCCTTAAATTTTGCGTGGCCTCGGCTATCTTCTCTGCGCTCACCTTAGGCAGGCCCGCTTCATTAGAGACCGGTTTTTTGTTCATGGTGAAGATATCCCGCTCCCTCGCCTTCTCCAGATAATAAGAAGCGGATTTTAAAAGTGAGCTTACCTGCAGGGATTCTCCCTCTGATGTCTTCATCAGTTTCGGGCTAACCTGTATATCCTTTTTTAAATTGGTTATGGAGGCATAAAGGTTGATTAAGAAATAGAGGGCAAGCACCGCAACGCAAACTTTAAGATACTGGTTTACAGTCCTTACATCCAGATGCACGAAAGAACCGGACTGCATCTCGCCCTTGACCCTATGCCTTAAGAAAGCAAACCTCCCCCTTAAAGCGCCCAAAGAAAAAAGACTTTTGCCGTGGTATTTCATCGCCGCGGCATTTATTGAAGTCTTGGTCATCGGCTTTTCAATAAGATTCAGCAGCTGTTTTTCTGGAGTAACCGGATTTTCCTGGGCCATTTTATTATTTAGAGTAGCTTTTTTCTACGTGTTGTAATTCCAGCTCTGCATAAATGCTTTTAAGCCTGGTCTTTAAAGCATTGTTCAGCGTTACTGTGCGCTTAAGCTGTTCGGTAGTCTGTGCCAGGAGTTCCTTCTGGGAGGCAAGTTCCTTTTGAAGCGCGGGTAATTCGCTCTCCATATTCCCCATTTTATCTTTGAGGCTGCGGATAAGCTTGTCTTTATCCTGAACCGAGGTCAACAGCGTATCCCTCTCTACGCCAACCTTGTTTATATTCTCCTTCATACTCAGCAATTCATTCTCTTTGCTCCCCAGCTGGCTGCTCTTCTCCATCTCTTTCTGGCTCACGGCGCTGCTCAAGGAAGCTACGGATTTCTTCGTCTCTTCATAAGATGCGTTCAGCTCGGCAATACGCTGCTTAAGTTCGGCTATCTGGTTCTCTCTTTCGGTCTTTTCAAGTTTTACTTTCTCCAGATCCGCCAGCACATCCTTCCTGGATGCATCAAGCTTCGCATACTCATCCCCTAAGTCCAATTTCTCTTTTTTCTTTAACTCCAGTTCGTTGTTAAGGGAAGCTATATTTTTATTAAGCGCATCATTGATCTCCATCTGCTTCTTGACCCCTTCTTTTACGCTGTCAAGCTCCCTCTCCATCGGGAAAAGCTTGTCCTGCAATGAGCTCTTCAGTGTCGTATAAGAAGCGGTGAGATCCGAAAGCCTCTTATTTAAATCCTGCACCTCTGCCTCAAGGCTGGTCTTGGACATGCTGAGGCTGGCAACCTCAGCATCTTTTTTTGTCAATTGGCCGCTTAATGATGCGACCTTATTCTCAAATTCAGTCTTGATGCTATTGCCATCTTCGGTATTTTTTTGCAAGCTGCCTTTTAATTCGTCGTTGGCCTTATTCAGGGTGGCGATTTCCTTATCCTTTGCCTCCAGCAGGCTGTTGAGTAATCCTACCTTTTCCTGAAGAAAACTGTTTTTGTCTTCGATATTTTTTATATAACCTTTCAGCCGCAGCAGGCTATTCTCAGGTCCGGCTGTGCTCACAGGGCTGCTTTGCGAAACCACAGGATTAGCAACCGGCTTAGCAACTACCACCTCTGCGGGTTTTGTATTCTGCACTGTCTGCCCGAAGATATTTTCCTTAAGCACGAAAATGTGGCTGAAGGCCAAGCCGATGACCAGGCCGGTTAGCATAGCCAGGGAAAGCATCAAAAGTTTCATTTTCATAATCCCCTTTTTAGTTTTTAAATTCATGGGCTTCTAGTTGCTTAAGTTAATCAGCGGATGTTGCATTAAATTGTTCTTTTTCTGCCATCCGGATTTCATCTCTTCCTCAATCAGCTCATGTATGATCTCGGTATCTACTACAAATTTATTTTTTAAGACCAAATTTTTTAATGCCTTGTGGCAGAGCATGGTTATCTGCCTGGGATACCCCCTGGTATACTGATAAATTTCGTTTAAGGCATCATCCAGGAAGATATGCATGCTGGCTTTATAACCTGCCTGATGGATACGAAAATCGATCATCTCTTTTACTTCATCAAAACCCAGGGGGTTTAAGGTGAATTTAAAACTTATGCGGTCAAAAAAATTCGGGATATTCACTATCCTGGAATAAAGTTCCAGCTGTCCCAGGAGTATCAGCTGTAACAATTTAAACTCGTTGGTCTCGTAATTAAGGAATACGCGCAAGAGCTCAAGCGAGGTATCGGTTAATTTCTGCGCTTCATCAACGATTAAAACTACTGTCTTATTCTCTGTGACCCCTTTTTGGAAAAGGAACCTTTCCAGCCCTTCCCGCATATCCAAAACAGTAATCTTGTCAATATTAGGAAGCGTTATATCAAAATTCCTCAAGAGCGAAGTGAGGAATAATTCTTCGTTTTCAAAAGAAGGGTCAAGTATTATATGGAAGATACAGTCGTCCCTTGATTTTAATTCTTGAATCAATTTTCTTGAGAGCGTAGTCTTTCCTGTACCCACATCCCCAAGGATAACCGATAAGCCCCTCCTAAGCCTTAGGTCAATTAAAACATTGGTCAATGCGGTCTCATGCTCCTTGGAAAGAAAGAAAAATTCCGGATCAGGGCTGGTGGAGAAAGGTTCTTTTTCGAATCCTAACACCTTGAAATAGCTCATGTTTTGCGCCTGCTATAAATTAAAAAGCCTAATTTCTGCTTCAAAATTAGGCTTTTTCTAACCAGCACTTCTATCCCATAAGACTTAGGCATCATCTTTGGCTAAATACCGATTAACTTCTTACGGATCAAACGTAAAGAATACCCCTCCTCTGTCAAGGTAGCGATCTCACGCAGGCGTTTATCCACCAGGTCACGGTCATAAAACCGGACATTTCCCTTCTTGGCCTGAACCTCTAATAATCCAAAATCCGTGTAGTGATTTACTGTCTGATAAGAGATGTTGTAGGACTTGACAATTTCTTTTGCGGAGATCATATTGTCGGGGCTATTTTTCCTTGTCTCTGCCATCATCGGCTTTCCGTGAAAAACTGCTAACCCGTTTTTCTTAAAGAAGTTGCGCAAGAAAGATGCAGACTTATGATAGTTATGGTAATTGCCATATATACCATAGATTTTAATTTTTGTCAACTAAAAATTCAGGATAGATGTTTGAATATGCGCAGGGCCTTTGCCAGGGATTTCCATGGGTGAAAAATGGCGATTTTAAGCAGCTTGAAAAAGGAATTTTGCTTTAAGGCAAATTCCAAATATATTTTGGAGCGGTACCTCTTGACCTCATAAGCGCTGAGATATTCGCTTACCTGTATGGGGGTTTCATCTGCCAGAAAAGTTGACCATTTGATCTCTTTGGGAATAAAATTATTTTCCTGGCACCACTTCCATATCCCTGTGCCGGGATAAGGCGTAGTTAAACCGATACCCACGCAGTCAAGCCCGCTCTCTAAAATAAATTTTCTGGTAAGTTCAATATCCTCCCTCCTCTCATGAGGGTTACCTATTATAAAAGTAGAGACAGAGAAAAGCCCTGTTTTTTTACAGATCCTCACAGCCTCTCTTGCCTCTTCTACCGTGGACTTTTTATTAAGGATATCCAGTATCTTCTGTGATCCGCTTTCAAACCCGAAGGTGAGCTGCCTGCATCCGGCTTCTTTTACAATCTGCGCCGTATCTAAATCTACGTTATCAGCGCGCGCATTGCAGCTCCAGGGGATATTGATCTTTTCTTCCCTCATCAGGAAACAGATATTCCTCAGCCTGGCCCTGTCGGCAAAGAAATTATCGTCGCAGAAAAAAAGCGCCTCGATTTTATAGGTAGATATCAGATAGCGCAGGTCCTCTATTACGCGCTCGGCGGAATTCTGCCGGAAGGGAATATCTTTCCAGCTATTATGACAAAATGTGCAGGCATGGGGGCAACCCCTGCTGGTCAAAAGCGATGCGACCCTGGCGCCTTCAGGAACAAAAAAAAGAGAAGTGTTGTAAGGGACGCGTTCCTTTGAGGCGAGGTAAAAATCCATCTTCATCAAATGATAAGCCGGGCGCGGGATAGTATCGATATTTTTTATGTACTGCTTCCTAATGAGCCTCCCTTGCGCGCCGTTTAAGGCAATATCCAGCATCGCCTCCTCTCCCTCCCCTGAGACCACGACATCAACGTGCCCCAGGGCCTCTTCTGTCATCACCGAGGCATGCACCCCCCCCATCACCGTCTTTATCCCCCGTCCGCGGCAGAGCGAGGCATTCCGGTAGGCCTCGTCGGCAAGCGGGGTAGTAGCGGTAATCCCGGCTATAACAGGCTTAAAAGAATCTAATTCCCGCGCCACTTCATCTCCCGCCAATTCATCGATGATCTTGACCTCTATGCCGTGTTTCTCAAGATAGGAGGCGATAAAGCCGATATTAAGCGGCTCCTGCATGGCAAATTGCGCATCCCTCCCGGGA
>DATJPP010000052.1:0-6133 GCA_035506355.1 Candidatus Margulisiibacteriota bacterium
GATAATTCTTCCATGGTTATGGATAAAGATGGTAATAAGGTTTATTTGGTATGGCAGGAAGACAGCGGCCTGATCTGGTTCAGCAAGTCCGAAGATAAAGGTATAACTTTCGGCGAGAATATCAATGTCAGCGAAGGCGTGGATGGGACGAATAAAAACCCGGCGATAGCAGTGGATGCTTCAGGTAATGTATATATAATCTGGGAGAACGAGGATGCTGACGGAAATTCCAGCTTGTATTTCGCCAGGATGCTTCAAGGGACTGATGCCTTTGAATCCGGCTTAATACCTGTTGACGATAGCTTAGGCTTATTGACCCACCAGCACCAGCCTGCGCTGGATACTTTAGCCGATGGGACAATAGTCATCAGCTGGGCCAATGATAACGGTAGTGATGGGATATATTATGCTAAATCCAGCGACAATGGGGATAGCCTTTGGCAGATTACCTCTGATCAGATCGTAAAGTTAGACGATGGCACGGGAAGTTCTCCGCGTTATCCTTCTATAAAAGCAGATGCCTCCGGATCAAATAAATATGTTGCCTGGAGCGCGGAAAAACTGGGCAGGAGGGGGATATTTGTGAATCGGGTCAACAGCAGCGAGAAGAAAGATTTTGTCAACGATATCAGAATCGATGATAATACTTTCGGCAATAATGCAGATAGGCCCTCCCTGGCAGCGTTACCCTCAACTACTCTCGGAGAAGGTAATGTCAGCCTCTGCGTAGCCTGGGAGAATCAGGGCGCGGATTCTGATACGGATATCTTCTTTGACAAATCAGCGGATGGAGTAAATTGGGGAACGGATATCCAGGTTAATGATGATTCCGAGACTCCTCAAGCGCAGAAAGAGCCGAAGGTAGCGATGGATGAAAACGGCGATATCTTCGCCGTCTGGAGTGACTTCAGGAACGGGGAATGGGATATCTATTTTGCCAATTCCGTTGATAACGGTATCAGTTTTAAGACTAACATCATCGTCAACGGCGATACCGGGACCGCAACCCAGGATAAGCCTTACGTATTCTTAAGCCCAGATGGAGAGAACTTCTGCATCAGCTGGACGGATTATAGGAACGGCTTAGGGGAGATATTCTTTAACCGCAACTCTATCTTTGAAGAGAGTACTCAGACTAGTTCGCTGGTAAATAACGCAACCGGGGCAGTTTTAACTTCTACTGCCAGCGATGATGAGATAAATAAGGCGCAGGTAGTAGTTTCCGGTAGCGCATTGGAAACTCCGACCAATATCAGCATTACCAAAGTGGAATGCCCTCCGCCGGTATTAAACGGCGATAAGATGCTTAATAAAGCGGTAGATTTCGGGCCCGGCGGGACAGTCTTTAACGACCCCGTAACTATCAAGATACCTTATACTCAAAGTGAACTGGATGAGGCCGGCATATCTGACCCGAGTAAGTTAAAGATCTACTACTATAATTTGAAGACCCTTATCTGGGAGAAGATCGATGCTTCTTGCGTGGATACCGCCAATCATCTGGTCTATGGCCCAGTAGGCCATTTCTCAATATATGGGCTCGGCTTTGGCGGTGATACGATCTTAGGCATAGTCGGCGCTGGTGGTGGCGGTGGTAGTGGTGGTGGCGGTGGCGGCGGCGGATGTTTCATCGCCACCGCAGCTTATGGTTCATACGATGAGCCTAACGTAATGATCTTAAGGCAATTCAGGGATAGTAAGCTTATGACCAATAAGCTGGGGAGAGAATTCGTAAAATTCTATTACAGGCACAGCCCACCAATCGCTGATTTTATCAGAGATAAAGAAGTCCTGAAACTCTTAGTGAGATGGGGATTAAGGCCATTAGTGTGCATGGCTAGGAGTATGAAATGATTAGCAGAAGAGTCTTCTTATTAGGTATATTAATAGGCGTAGGTTTAGTCATACAGGGATGGGCATTTTTATCCCGGCCTAAGCTTGCCATCAATAAAAGCAGCCTCTTTGAAAAAGAAGTTTCCGAAGCTGTCGCGGCTACGGTAACGATTAAAGAAGATGCTCCTGTTCTTCCGGAAAAAGTTGAGCCCGTCCGCGAAGAAGAAAAAGTCTTGGCGCTTGAACTTTTAGGGACAGTAATCGGGAACCCCAAGGATCCCATAGCTTATATCAAAGACCTGCAGTTGAATAAGCAGGGGATATACCGGTTAGGGAGCAAAGTACAGGAGGCAAAGTTAGTCAAGATCGTCATGGGAGAGGTAACTGTAGAGAAAGACGGTAAGCAACAGGTTATTAAGTTAAGCAAACGTGCCAGGATGTGGGCAGGAACAGGCGCGGATAATTCCGTCATCTCTATGGATGGCGACCAGATAATTGTCAGCAGAAATGGTATTTTAAAAGAAGCCAAGAACCTGCTTAATGTATTGCCGCAGGTAAAGATCAAGCCTTATTACGAAGCCAAAAAGGTATCCGGAGTGATGGTCCAGGGGATACCGGAAGATAGCATTATCAGCGCGGCCGGGATACACAATAATGATGTGGTGAAGATGGTCAATGACCAGAAGATCAACAGTTACCAGAAGGCGCTGCAGGTCTTCAGCAAGGTAAGGAACCAGCCTGAGATAAGGGTAACTTTATTAAGGGAAGGAAGGATCCAGAATTTAAACTACAGGATCGGTTACTAAAATATGGTTGTAAAAGGCGAGGCCGCTATGCTATAATAACCAAAATGAAAACCAATAAACTCAATAGCGCCATATACATAACTCCATCCCGGGTAAGGTTCGCAAACTCCTTTAAAGAGCAGGAAGTCAAGGCAGGACTGAAGGAATTCTTAAACGAGAATAAGATCATCCCCGGATATATTGTCTCTTGTATTCCCCGCACAGAAGTAAGCATCAAATACCTATCTTTCCCTACTTTAAATGATTCAGAGCTTAAAGCAATGGTGGAGTTTGAATTGAATAATCTTCTTCCCTTGAAACCGGAGGAGATGGTCTATGACTATGCCATAATCCGCAAGGGCCCGGGAGATTATTCGCATCTTATGCTGGTAGTAGCGCCTAAAGAGGCGGTCTTAAAACATACCGCGCTCCTTGAAGAAGCCGGGCTCATCCCGGATGAAGTCACCGTAAGCACTATTTCTTTATACAAGCAGTTTTTATCCGCCAAAAGGCCGGAGGCGAGTTATTTATTGATCAATGTCGATGATAATTTCCTGGATATGGTCTATATCAATGATAAAAAACTGGCCTTTAGTCGGGGAGTCGCCTTAAGCAGCGTAGGGGAGATACCTAACGCCATCAAGGATATAGAGTTTACCGCTACGGTGTTAAAGGATAAAGAGTACGCCATAGATAAAATTATCCTCTGCGGCGGGCTTAATCTGCAGGAGTTGGCTGCCGGCCTGGAGAAGGTTCTGCCTTATAAGGTTGAAATTGATACTTCGCTGGGCGTGCTTAAAGGCTCCCTGGATAATAAGGGGGGCGCTTTAAAGATAAACCTCCTCCCCGAAGAATTAAGGCTTAAAAAAAGAGCGGGCTTAAGGAAGAGGGCTTTTGCTTACCTGCTGATAATCTTACTCGTTAACTTATCGCTCCTGGCGAATATCGCATTTATGAAGATTAAATCCAAACAGGAGTATCTTTCCTTACTTAAATCTGAGATCAGCAAGATTGACGACCAGGCTTCCGGCCTGCAGAAAAAGCTGGTTAACGTGCAGATATTAAGAGGCTATATCAATTCTGACAGGCTGACCCTTTGGCTGCTCTCTGAGCTCTACCGCATTGCCCCGGATGGTATAGTCTTTGCTTCACTGGATATCTCAAACCGGGAAGACCAGGGGACGATGATGATCGCCGGCCAGGCCAAGGATTCGGATATGGTCTTAGCGCTCGCTAACTCCCTTAAAGAGACGGCATTTATCAAGAGCGCGGAGGTGGTGCGTATTACCAAGAGGGCCCGGGTAGCGCAGGATACGGGTGTGGATTTTGAGATCAAGTCTAATTTTGCCGGGTACAAATAAGATGAGAAAAATTAAAAAAAGAGAATGGACTTTGGCCTTAATTTTCATTATAATTATCTGTGGGCTTTTGACGGAAAAGTTCATTGCTTTCTCCCGCGCAGGCTCTGGTAAGATAGAAGAAGAGATCGCGCAGAATGAGAAAAGATTATTTAATTTAAAGCTGATCCTGCGGCAGACCAAGCAGTTAAATGCCGAATACGAGAAACTCACCGCACGCAATAAGGGCGTCCCATATTCGGACAACCTGCTCCAGGAGATCGAAGATATTGCCCGCAAGTCCAATGTAAATATCTTAAGCATCAAGCCCTCGGTTACCAAGGAAGAGGGAGCGCTGAAAATATATTCCATCAAGATAGAAAGCCAGGCGGATATCGCTACTTTCTCAAGATTTATCTACGCCCTGGCTGAAGATTTAAAGAGGGTAGGGGTGGAGCGCGTGCAGGTGAACGCCCAGAAGAAGGATGAACCGCCGCGCATATTCCTCTCTCTTAACGCGATTTCTTTCAAGGAATAGCCAGATGAAGGTATTCAATATAGAAGTGCTTTATGGTTTAACGCGCAGGATTAACCTGCTCTTGACCTTAAGCGCAGTCGCCTTGCTTATCTACCTTATTTTTAACGTCAGGCAACCTTATCAGCCTGCCTCAAAAAGCAGCGACTTGAAGACGCAGGGGGCTGAACTGATGCATAAAGAAGCGGCGATACTGGAGGGTTCGGTTGCCTTTCAGGAGGATATATTCAGAAAGAAACAATTATTCAGCTCATCCGGAGGAAAGGGTTTTGCCTTAGGCAGCGCAACGCCGATACTGCTGGGAATCTCTATGGGGAATAAGAAATTGGCGATGATCAGGGATACACGTTTGAATAAAGATTACTATTGCATGGAAGGCGATAAAATAGGAGAATATACTGTAAAGCAGATCCTTAAGAACCAGGTCATCCTTGAGGGGGCTTCCGGGAATCTGCTGGAGATAAACCAATGAGAAAGGCCCAGGCCTTCATACTATTTATAGCCATACTTTTTGCCTTTAGCCCTATGGCCTTAGGGCAGGATGTAATCGTCCAGACAGAGGACGATAAGGCAATCACCATTGACGTCAAGGATATGGAGATATCCGATGTCTTAAGGATGATCTCCGACCAGAGCGGATTAAATATCGTTGCCTCCAAGAATGTCAAAGGGACGATCGCGATAAACCTGCAAAACGTTCCCATTGAAAGGGCGCTGGATGCGATACTAAAAGTAAACAACTGCGGTTACGTCAAAGACGGTAATATCATCCAGGTCTATACCTATCCGGAGTTAATCCAGAAAGACCAGTTCTCCCAGCTAACCACCCGCGTTTTCCGCCTTATGAACGTAAAAGCTACGGACCTGAAACAAACGCTCCTTTCTTTAAAGAGCAGCCGGGGGACTATTGAGGTAGAACCAAAAACCAACAGTATCGTGGCTACCGATACCAAAGACTCACTGCGCTCCATTGAGACCACGATAAGGGAGATGGATAGAAAACTTGAGACCAAGGTCTATAAGCTGGGATACGCTAAGCCGGCAGACCTGCAAAAAGCGCTGCAAGGAGTAATACCTGTAGGAGAGGGTGACCTTCTGGCCGATGACCGCACTAATAGCCTGGTGGTTACCGCTGCGCCGGTATTATTGCGCAAGATGGATATCTTAATCAGTAACTGGGATAAACAGATACCGCAGGTCTTGATTGAAGCCAAAATCATCCAGATAACTCTGGATAAGAACAGGCTCTTAGGGGTGGAGTGGCAATACCAGAGTCCGGAGAAGTATTCTTTGACCATAGGCACCAAAAACATACCTATCCCCTCGACTGCAACTTATGTTGACGCTTTTAAAATAGGAGTATTGGGTGCTACCGATTATCAGGCTACCATACACACCCTGGAAAACTCAGGGGACGTGAACTTGCTCTCCAGCCCCCGCATTGTCACCTTGGATAATAAAGAAGCCAAGATTTTAATCGGTTCCAGCGAGCCTTATGATGTATTTACCTTTGACGCCGAAGGGCATGTATCCGGTAAAGAGGTAAAATTTATTGAAGTAGGAATTAAGCTTATCGTTACCCCGAAGATATCGACAGATGGTTATATCACCATGAATATCCATCCGGAGGTAAGCACCGCGCG
>DATJPP010000053.1:0-4108 GCA_035506355.1 Candidatus Margulisiibacteriota bacterium
GCCAACGCAACTTTCTTGCGTAGAGCAAGTCGTACTTAACCTTCTTCCTTACATCAACTATAGTCTCATCGTACTTATGATAAACCTGCGCCATACCGGTTATCCCGGGATGCATCTGCAGGCGCTTTTCGTAATCCCAGATAACCTCCTTGAAATCCCTGACCATCTCCGGCCTCTCTGGCCTGGGGCCAACGATACTCATCTCCCCCTTAATAACGTTAAGCAATTGAGGCACTTCATCAAAATGACTCTTTCTTAAGATCCTTCCCAGAGGCGTAATGCGCGGGTCATTGGCTTTTGCCCAGACCGCACCGGTAGCTTTTTCAGCGTCGGCGCGCATAGTGCGCAGCTTATAAATACGAAATATCTTTCCTCCTTTTCCTACTCTGTGCTGGCGGTAAATAACCGGCCCCTTGGAGGTTAGTTTTATTAAAAGAGCAGCCAAGAATAAGAATGGCATGGTGACAAACAGGGCAAGAGCAGCCAGGAATAAATCCATACCTCGCTTAAGCTCCCTGAATCTTCTACTCATAAAGTCAACGAAAAGCCCGACTAGGGAAGCAAAGAAGAAGAAGATAGTTGCTGCACCTGGAGAACCGGCAAGATAATCTTGCTGCAGAGCTACTGCCGAACCTGAAGCCGCTTGATAAGGAATGTAGAGCTGAGCCTCTGTCTCCGGCTTACCAAGTTCATCACTAAATGGTAACATCTTTTTATATGCCGGCTCCAGGAATAACCCTATAGAGATCAACATTAGAATTATGGATATCTTACTTAACCCCATAATCCTGGTTTTTCCTCTGATAATACCCATTCCTCGATTCACCTTTTGTTTTTGAAAACGTTTTCTTTCTCTCATACATTAATAAATAGCATTATTTGTGCCAACTTAGCAGTTTATAAATACTTTTTTCAGGTATTTTATCATCTTGTAGCACAATAAGATACGACAGAATTACCCTCTTTAAAAACAGGGGTTTTATCCCAATTTCAAAGGCTTTCTTCATTTGTTCATCAAAAGCAACATCTTGGGGTTTAATACACCAGAGGGGGTATTAAATTTGCAACATTTATTGCGCCAATAAGTTCAGCTGGAAGACGGGCAGCAACATCGAAAAGACAATAAAAGCCACAACCCCACCGATAAAGAGTATCAAGGCCGGCTCAAGAAAAGAGATCAAGCTCTTCGCCGTCCGATTAACCTCCGTTTCAAATGTGCCGGCAATACGCGCCAGCATATCGGTTAACTCTCCGCTCTCCTCCCCCACCGCTACCATATTCACCAATATAGAAGGAAATATGCGTTCCTCCCTCAAGCACTTGCTCAAGCTATATCCTTTACGGATTTTCTCCTGGAAAGAAGAAACTCTGGCCCTAAAAACCCGGTTCTCCATACTTAAATTAACTACCCCCAATGCCCCCAGCATAGGTACGCCGTTTTTAAGCAAAACTGCCAGAGAATAAGTCAACCGGGTGATCTCTACCTTCTGGATTAAAGTTTTAACCAGCGGCAGGCGCAATATAAGCCCATCCACCATTAACCTGTTCTTCTCGTTTTTATAAAATGCCCTTGCGAAGATAAATATTACTACTGCTGCGGCTGCCAAAAGCCACCAGAAACTATGCATCACCCTGCTCACTTGAATAAGGATCCGCGTGGGCATTGGTAATGACTGCCCTAACCCGGAGATAATAGTAGAGATCCGGGGGATAAAAAAAGTTATCATCACAAATACCGTGATTATTCCTATCGCAAAGATGAATAACGGATAAGCCAGCGCAGACCTGATCTGCGAGGATAACTCCTCCTCTTTCTCTTTAAAATCCGCCAGCCTTTCCAGTGCCTCATCCAGTTTACCGGTAGTCTCCCCTACCCTGACCATATTCACATAAAAAGAAGAGAAAGTTCCCGGGTATCTGTTTAGCGCCTCAAAGAAAGTCGAGCCCTTTTGAATCGCTTCATTGAGCTCTCCGAGTATCTTCTTTAAGCCTGAATTCTGCTCCTGCTCCTTAAGGGTGGAGATAGCGATACTCAAAGTAAAGCCCGAACGCATCAGGTCCGAGAGCTGACGGGTAAAGACAGAGACCTCGCGGGGGTTTACTTTTTTATAGCTTTTCTTCTCGGAAAGTATGCTGGCCTCGGATATAGTTATGGGAAAGAGCCCTTCTGCCTTAAGCTTCTTGCTCACTACGGCGTTATTTTCCGCCGCGATAATCCCGGTTTTTACCTCGCCTGAAGCGGTTTTGGCTTTAAATGTAAATTGCGGCATCAGCTCTCTTCTTCCTGAGCCACTCTGATTACTTCTTCGGGAGTAGTCTGCCCTTCCTTTATCTTATCCCATCCGGACTGCATGAGCACTTTCATCCCCAGCGATATTGCTTTATCTTTTATCTGCTGAGAAGGCATCCTTTGATGGATCATCTCCCTTATCTCTTCAGAGATAACAAGCATCTCAAAGATAGCCGTTCTTCCTTTGTATCCGGTAAAGCGGCATTTTTCACAACCGCGGCCATGGTAAATCACCCCATCAAAAGATTTATCCTGAGAGAATTGCCTAAGCGTTTGATGAGATAGGGTATATTTTTCTTTGCAGTGCGGACAGATCAACCTCACCAGCCTTTGAGCAATAATCAATATGACCGACGATGAAACCAGGAAAGAATCCACCCCCATATCCAGGAGCCTGGTTATTGCCCCGGCTGCGTCATTGGTATGCAGGGTACTAAAGACCAGGTGGCCGGTTAGAGAAGTACGAACGGCAAGTTCCGCAGTCTCAGTATCCCTGATCTCCCCGACCATCATCACGTTGGGGTCATGCCTTAACATTGAGCGCAAGGCATTGGCAAAGGTGAACCCAATCTTCGGTTCGATCTGCATCTGGGTGATCTCTTGCAGCTTGTATTCAATAGGGTCTTCTATGGTAAGGATTTTACGTTCAGAGGAATTTATCCTGTTCAGGCAGGCATATAAAGTCGTGGTCTTTCCGCTTCCGGTTGGCCCAGTAACCAGAATTATCCCATGCGGCTTACTGATCATCCTTTCCAGTATCTCTAGTTCCTGGGAAGAGAGCCCCAGGCCGGCGAGCGCAGTAATCGGGCTTGAACGCGGGAGTATGCGCACACCGATGCTCTCTCCAAAAGGAGTGGGCATTACTGAGATCCTCAAATCGTAAACCTCATCTTCAATCTTTATATCCGCCCTTCCGTCCTGCGGCCGGCGTTTCTCGGCGATATCCATACTCGCCATGACCTTGATGCGCGAGGCGATGGAAGACTGGAAATTCTTTATCGTCGGGGGAGTGGATACTTCGTATAATATACCGTCAATGCGATAACGCACCCTAAGGTCATCTTCAAAAGGCTCAAAGTGAATATCCGTCGCCTGCTGCTTGACCGCATCCAGGAGGATCTGATTTAAGAATTTAATCACCGAAGGGTCAATCGCTTCGTCTTTTATATCTTTGCTCTTCTCCTGGGCCAGCGCGCCGGGATCTGCTGTGCCCTGTTGCAAGGCCATCGCTTCTAATGTCTCGGCCCCTAAACCATAAAAACTTTTTATTGATTCCAGGATATCTTTTTGGGAAGCGATGAACGGAATTATCTCACGGTTTAAAAATAATTTTATCTCATCGAGGGCAAGGATATCCAGCGGGTCATTTATGGCGATTTGCAGCGCCCCTCCCTGTTCTTTGATAGGCATAAAATTATAATGCGTCACCAGCTTTGCCGGTATAATTTTTACCAGCTCAACGTCAATATCTTCTTCCCTGATTTTAAGATAGGGGATATTCAGCCTCTCGGAGAGTATCTTTAGCAGGCCGTCTTCGCTGGTGAGCCCTTTAGAGATTAAAATGCGCACCAGGGAAAGTGCGCTCTTCTTATGCTCTTCCAGGCATTCCTGCCATTGGCTGGGGCTGATATTCAGCTTTCCTTCCAAGAGCTTAGCTAAATTGGGTTTCTCATCCATAGCTTATTTAATTCCTGACTGAATACTTTATAGTTACCGGCTTATCTCCCCGGGAAAGCAGGACTTCAAAATGATCCTTTCCCTTAACAGAATTGAAAGCCTCCCAGGCATCCTTCACACTGGCAAGCTCTTTACCCTGAA
>DATJPP010000054.1:0-2300 GCA_035506355.1 Candidatus Margulisiibacteriota bacterium
GCTCTCGCCTACGATGAGCAAGCTGATTATTATGAATCACGTCAAGGAGGGTGAGGAGTTGGCTAAGAAATACCGGCTTAACCCTTCGATTATTGATTTTATCCTTCAGCACCACGGAGACAGCCTGGTTTTTTATTTCTACCGCCGGGCCCTGGAGAACCTTGAAGACTACCGGGAGGTCGAAGAGGAAGTTTTCCGTTACCCCGGGCCAAAACCCAACAGCAAAGAGACCGCGATAGTGCTTCTGGCGGATTCTGCGGAGGCGGCAACCCGGGCGCTCAAGGAGCCTACGCCGGCCAAGATAGAAGAACTGGTGCACAAGGTGATCAATAATAAGTTCATAGACGGACAGCTGGATGCATGCGACCTTACGCTTAAAGACCTGGAAAAGATCTCGTCTGTTTTTATCAAGATACTTAGCGGCATATATCATAGCCGCGTAAGCTACCCCGAAGAGAATGGAAGCGAAGCTAATCACAAGAAACCTTCAAAAGAAGATTCCCATCCATCCGAAAAGGATAAAAGAAGCAATTCTTAAGGTCTTTTCGCAGGAGGCCTTAAATAAGCCGGGCGAGATAACTGTCTCTTTTGTTACGGATAGAGCGATCCGAAAGCTGAATTCGCGCTACTTAAAGCAGGATAGGCCTACGGATGTGCTGGCATTCGATATCTCAGGCCGGGGGGCAAAAGAATTTTATGCCGATATTGTCGTCTCGGCCGAAACAGCTATACGCAACTCCCGTATCTTTAAGACAACGCCGGAATATGAAATTTTTCTTTATGCGGTGCATGGCGCCCTGCACCTTTGCGGCTACGAAGATGATACTGACGCCAAGGGTAAGGTAATGCAGCAAAAAGCGGTAAAGATACTATCACTCCTTAAGATCACAAGCTGATATGATACCTAAAACAGAGGCTATAGTAATAGGCCGCAGGGATTTTCGCGAAACTTCCCTTATCGCCGAGTTTTATACGCGCGACTTCGGCAAGATGAGCGGTCTGCTGAAGGGGATAAGGAGCGATCCGCAGAAATTCGCCAGCAACGTAGAGATATTTTCTTTCAACGAAATAATCTTTTATCGCAAGACCCGCTCCGAACTGCACCTGGTCAGCCAATGCGATACGAGGGAGAGTTTCAATACCATCAGGCAGAGTATTGACAAGACCGCAGTGGCAAGCTTTATGATGGAGCTGATCGGCGCGGTCATGCCTGTGGAGGATAGGAATGAAGAGATATTTAACCTGGCCTTAGCCTGCCTTAAGGAACTGGAAGCGACCAATAACCCGGATAAGATCATGACTATCTTTAAGATTAAAATGCTCTCCTTATCAGGATTTAAGCCGCACTTTGATTCTTGCGTCTCCTGCGGGAACAGGGTGATGGGGCAGTCAAGGTTCAGCTTAAAGCTGGGAGGCCTGCTTTGCCCGGGTTGCTTCAGGAGGGACCTTGCCAGCCGCTCGATATTTCGCGGGACCGTCGCTTCGATTATGCACATAGAGAAGAATGATTTCAGGAGCAACCTGAACTTGGGGTTAAACCCCCTGATTAAAAGAGAGTTGGGCGCGATTTTAAACGCCTTTTTGAATTTTCATCTGGAGAAGGAGCTCAAATCGCAAAAAGTGATTAATAAGATGGCAATGGCGGTTTAGAAGATTAAGCGGAGGTTTTTTAAAATGAAGATAGTCATAGTCGGCCCGGGGGCAATGGGAACTCTATTGGCAGGATTGCTTTTTAAGGCAAAGGAGGAGGTTTGGCTTCTGGATAAAGATAAAGAGCGCGCGCAAAAACTACAGCAGTCAGGCATTTCCATTGAAGGGGTCTCGGGCAACTGGCAGGCGCAGGTCCTCTCCGGCGCAGACGCTGGAATGATACCTTCCGCTGACCTGGTGATTATTTGCGTTAAGTCCTATGATACCAAGAGCGCGATACTCAACGTTAAGCCCTGCATCGCAGAAAAAACCAGGGTTATCACGCTTCAGAATGGTATCGGCAATATCGAGATAATATCGGAAGTCGTAGGGCCAGAAAAAGTCATTGGGGGAGTCACTAATTTAGGCGCTACTCTTCAGGGCGCAGGTAAGGTAAGGTATGCCGGGAAGGGGGAGACGGTGATTGGCCGCATTGACGGCAAGATCCCGGTTGAGATGCGTTCGATCCGCGAGGTTTTTAACAGGGCGGGGATCGAGACCAGGATATCGCGCGATATAAAAAGCCTTCTCTGGTCAAAATTAATCATCAACTCCGGGATAAACGCTCTTACCGCTATAACGCGCCTTCCTAACGGTAAGCTTCTTGATTT
>DATJPP010000055.1:0-5776 GCA_035506355.1 Candidatus Margulisiibacteriota bacterium
CTGGATGCCTAAGGAACTCAAGGAGATCCTGGGAGAGAAGCTTAAAAAACGCGCGCAGGAGATAGGCTGCCCTGACCTGATCGAGAAGATCGCCGATGAGACTGTGGCTACTACATCCGAGGAGTTGACTGCTTACCTTGAAAAAGTTAAGCATCCGGTGCTCTCTGAGCTTGAGCCCTTGATATAATATTTTGCTTGACCGGCTAATTTTTATATGTATAATTAAATTAAGGATATATGTATTATCCCTTCCTGAAGAAAACCATAAAAAAGACAACCCTTGTAATCTTATTTTCAATAATATTTTCTTCGTTTCTCTTTGCCCAGGAACAGAATATCGCTACCGGTCCGGTTAAACCGATTGACGCCGGGAAGAAGAAAAAAGGCACCTCTCTTTTTAAGATAGAACCTGCGAAAAATAAATCTTCCAATAGCCCTTTTAACAAAGAATACGAAAAGAATCTCAGCCACCTGGGGGAGCAGGCGCGCATTTATCGCGAACAGGGCGTTTCCTTTCAGCGCACGGGGAACCTGGAAGCAGCCTTGAGTTTCTACCAGAAAGCGATAGAGATGGACCCTAATTATGCCGTAGTCTACAATGATATCGGCATAGTCTATGAGGCGATGGGTTATCCTGAGCGCGCGGAAGACGCTTACCTGAGGGCGATTGAGCTTGACCCCGCTTATTTAAGCGCTTATTCCAACCTCGCCCTCTACTATGAGAGTAAGCGCGACCTGGATAAGGCAGAGAAATGTTGGGAGAAGAGGGCAGAGCTGGGGCAGCCGGATGACCCCTGGACGCAGAAGGCCAAACAGCGCACCCGCGATATCAAGTCATTGAGCACCGGGATACCTTTGGCGCAGCTTGCCCGCGAAGAAGCAGTCCTGGGTTTGGTTAAGGATACGGTCAGGCAAAAGGCAGCTTACCGCGGAAGCAATGGTGAGGTCTTTAACATCCATTTTAATAAGGCCAAGGCCGCTTACGCAAAAGGCGAAGAGACAGTGGCCTTAAGGGAAGCGGTTATCGCCAAGCAGGTGGACCCCGCAAATTCAGAGATCAACCAGTTCATCGAAGAAGTCCAGAAGAGGCTTTTAGCAAAATAGAGACTACAAATTTTTGAAGATCCCTACCCATATCTAATTTCCATGCACTAATTAATGAGCGTAAAAAGGCTGTATTTAATCGACGCTACTGCTTTTTGTTACCGGGCATTCTATGCGCTGAAGGAGCTCTCTACGTCTTTTGGCCAGCCCACGAATGCAATTTACGGTTTCGTGAGCATGCTGAATAAGATATTAAAGGAGAATAAGCCGGAATTCCTGGCGGTCTGTTTTGACGTTTCCAGGGAGACCTTCCGGCAGAAGAAATTTGCGGAATACAAGGTTAACCGTCCGCCCATGCCGGATGGGCTCTCATCACAACTCCCCCTGATCAAGGAAGTGGTCTCTGCCTACGGTATCTCTATGATAGAGAAGGAGGGTTTTGAGGCCGACGATCTTATCGCCACCCTTGCAAGGGAAGCGAAGGATAAAGGTTTTCAGGTGACAGCGGTAACTTCCGATAAGGATATGCTGCAGTTAGTCGATGAAGATGTTGCCGTATTCTCTCCTTATAAAGAGGGAGGGACTCTTTATGACAGGGATAAGGTCAGGGAAAGGTTTGAGATAAATCCGGAACAGATACCCGACCTGCTGGCGTTGATGGGAGATGCTACGGATAATATCCCCAGTGTTCCCGGTATCGGAGAGAAGACCGCCGTAAGCCTGATCAGTAGTTTTGGAAGGGTCGAGAAATTGCTTGCCAACCTGGATAAGGTGGGTAATGAGAAGATCAGGAGTTCCCTTAAGGAAAACACGGAGAGGGTCCGCCTGAACAAGGAACTGGTCTCGCTGGATAGCCGGGTAGAGATAGGCTTCAGCCAGGAGAAATTAAAGATCAAGGATCCGGATTACAAAGAATTATTCCGGCTCTTTAAATACCTGGAATTTAAATCCCTGCTTAAGGGTTTACCTTCCGGAGGCAAGAGGAGTATCCTGCCTCAATTCCAGGAATTAGATGATGCGAGGTTAAAGGATTTTCCGAAAGAAGGCGAGCTGGTCGTATTCGCGCCTTCGCTCAAGGAATTTTATCTTAGAGTCCAGGGAGAATTTTTCCACGTTCCAGAGGCAGGGCCTCTTCTCAAGAGAATACTCTCTGACCGGGGGATCGGAAAGTCCGGACACGCTCTTAAAGAATTAAAGATAATGCTGGAGAAGAACAACATCTCTTTTGAGGGTTTATCCTTTGACACCAAGATCGCCTCTTACCTGCTGGATCCTGCCAGGTCTGACTACGGTATTTACGGGCTCGCACTGGATTATCTGGGCGAGAGCTTAGATAACGCCGATTCGGATATACGCCGTCAGATAGCCCTCATCCCCGCTCTCAAAGAGAAACTGGATAAGGAGCTGGAAGAGAAAGAATTGATCAAGCTTTTCGAAGAATTGGAGATGCCGTTGGTGGAGGTGTTGGCGGATATGGAGCTGGAGGGGATAAGGCTTGACCTTGAATTCCTGAAAACCATTTCACGCGATATAGAAAAAAGACTGATTAAATTAATAGACGAGATATACCAGGAGAGCGGGACGCAGTTTAACATAAATTCCCCCAAGCAGCTCAGGGAGATACTCTTTGAGAAACTGAAACTCCCCGTGGTCAAGAGGAGCAAGACAGGGCCTTCTACCGACGAAGAGGTGCTGAAGAAGCTCGCCGATAAACACGCATTGCCGGCGAAGCTCCTGGAATACCGCCAGCTTTTTAAACTAAAGACTACTTATATCGACGCCCTCCCGGAATTGGTGGATAAGAAGACCGGTAAAATCCACGCCTCTTTCAACCAGACAGGGACAGAGACAGGGAGGCTTAGCTCCAGCAACCCAAACCTGCAGAATATTCCCATAAAGACCGAGATAGGGAGCAAGATCCGCAAGGCGATAATCGCCAGTAAGGATGATAACCGTCTCCTCTCCTGCGATTATTCGCAGATAGAGCTTAGGATACTGGCGCACCTCTCTAAAGAAGAGAACCTGATAATTTCTTTTAAGAACCACGAGGATTTGCATAAAGCCACCGCTTCTTTAATCTACGGCATAAACGAGAAGGATGTGACCGAGGAGATGCGCGAGGTAGCCAAGCGCGTTAATTTCGGTATTATTTACGGTCAGACCAGTTTCGGTCTAAGCAAGGATTTAGGCATAACATTTGATGAGGCGCAGCATTTTATCGACGCCTATTTTTTACGTTACCCAAGGGTCAAGGAATACCTGGAGGAGCAGGTGTCAAAGGCGCAAGAGGATGGTTTCGTGACTACCATCCTGGGCAGGAGGAGGTATATCCCGCAGATACGGGATAAAAACCAGGGTATACGCCAGTTTGCCCAGCGTCAGGCAGTGAACGCGCCTATCCAGGGGTCGGCATCTGACCTGATAAAGTTGGCGATGGTCAAGATTTATCAGAGGCTCAAGGAGGAAAACCTTAAGGCCCGCATGGTCCTGCAGATACACGATGAATTGGTCTTTGATGTCCCCACACAGGAAGTAAAAAGACTGGCCGGGGTAGTCAAAGAACGCATGGAGAATGTCATGGAATTAGAGGTCCCCATAAAAGTAGAGATGAAGATCGGGAAGAACTGGTTAGAAATGGAGGAGGTTAAATGAAGATAGTCATAGCTGCTTCTGAGGTTGTGCCTTTTGCAAAGACAGGTGGATTAGCGGATGTAGCCGGCGCCCTGCCGGTAGCGCTAGAAGACGCGGGACAGGAAGTAATCATCGTCATGCCCAGATATAAGGCGGTAAGCGACGCCAAATTCAAGATCAAACGCGTAAGCGAGAATATCTCTTCCTCTGTGACAGGCAGCAATATCAAGGTTTATTTTGTTGAAAACGAAAATTATTTTAACCGCGACGGGCTCTACGGGGATAAGAGCGCGGACTATCCCGATAACTTAGACAGGTTCTCTTATTATTGCAAGAGGACGCTGGAATTATTAAAGGAGATAAATTTTAAGCCGGATATCATCCACGTGCACGACTGGCAGGCATCCCTTATCCCGGTATACTTGAAGACCCTATACGCTAAAGACGCATTTTTTAAAGGGACGAGGACACTCTTGACCATACATAATATCGGTTATCAGGGGCTTTTCCCCAAAGCGGAGTTCCCTAAGCTGGGGCTGGACTGGAGCTACTTTGGGATCGATGGCCTTGAATTCTACGATAAGGTGAATATTCTAAAGGGCGGGATGGTATTCTCCAACCTGATTAATACCGTGAGTGCTACTTACAGCAAGGAGATACAGACCAAAGAATTCGGTTTCGGGCTGGAAGGCCTCCTCAATAAACGGCGCGAGAGCGTCTTTGGGATATTAAACGGGCTTGACTATTCCATCTGGAACCCGGATACGGATAAATTTATTTTAAAGAATTATTCTCCGGCGGGGGTAAAGGATAAGGCAGACGATAAAGAAGACCTGCAGAAGATCTGCAAGCTTCCGCTTAAGAAAGATATCCCGCTCTTCGGTATCGTCTCCAGGCTCGCCGAGCAGAAGGGTTTTGATATCCTGGCCGAGGCGATAGATGATATCTGCAAACTTAAAGTACAACTGGTGATCTTAGGCACCGGGGATATCAAATACCACCAGATACTTGAAGAGAGGGTGAAAAAATATCCCAAGACCATATCCCTGCAACTTAAGTTCGACGATACTCTGGCGCATAAGATATATGCGGGATCCGACATCTTCCTCATGCCTTCCAAGTATGAGCCATGCGGGCTGGGCCAGCTGATCTCTTTGCGCTACGGCACTATTCCCTTGGTCTTTAAGACCGGCGGCCTGGCAGACACGGTAAAGAAGGATAATGGTTTTGTGTTCGATAAATATACGAGCGATGCCTTGCTTAAAACGGTTAAGTCGGCGATCAAGGCCTTTGAGAAGAAGGATAAGTGGCTTGCGCTTGCTAAAAGAGCGATGCAGTATAACTTCTCCTGGGAAGAATCAGCCAGGAAATACCTGCAGTTGTATGCGAAGGCAAAGAAAAGTTCCTAAAAAAATAATCCTGGGGCTTACCGGAAGTTTCGGCAGCGGGAAGACTACGGTGGCAAAGGCCTTTGCCGCATTAGGCGCTTCTCTCATTGATGCCGACAGCCTCGCGCACGCCCTGCTTGAGGAGAGGGGCGCAGTATACAGAGAGGTAGTCTCCGAGTTCGGGGAAAAGATTCTCAAGAAGGACAAAGGGATAGAAAGAAAAAGGCTTGCCGCAGTCGTCTTTGCAGAGAGGAGCGCGCTTAAGAGGCTGAATGGGATAATGCACCCTGAAATAATCCGCAGGCTCAAGAGCGCTATAGCAAGGTCAAAGAAAAAAATAGTTATACTGGATGCGCCGCTGCTTTTGGAGGCGCGATTAAAAGGCCTCGTAGATAAGTTAGTGGTAGTGGATATCGGAAGGGAAAAACAGGTAGAGAGGCTTAAAAAAGGAAGGCACTTTTGCGAGAGGGATATTTTAAAGAGGGTGAAAAGCCAATGGCCGCTAAGGAAGAAAAAAAGCCTGGCGGATTTTATAATAGATAATAACGGTTCGAGAAGTAAAACCAGGGAACAGGCAGTTAAAATATGGAGGCAGTTGTGGAAAAATTGGATATAAAGAATTTAAAAGAGATGAAGATTACGGAGTTGAACAAAAAGGCCCGTGAGTTAAACGTCAACGGGGTGAGCGGCCTAAAGAAACAGGACCTTATCTT
>DATJPP010000056.1:0-3598 GCA_035506355.1 Candidatus Margulisiibacteriota bacterium
TACATTTTAAGCGCTACCTGGAATTGGATCCTAAGGATAAGGATGCGGATAAGGCCAAAAAGTATATTCTGACCTGGGAGACCTGGCAGGATGAAAAGGCTGAGCCGCATTAATTAATATATGAGAAGAGTTCTAACCGTAATTACAATCCTGGCCTTTTCGCTCGTTTTATCCAGGGCGGAAGATGCTGCCAATCCCGGAAACAGTACAGAAGCGAAAAAACCGGGGACGGAAGAGAAACTGATAACGGAAGAGAAGCCGCCGGAGCCGAAATTGCCTTTTGAAGAACGCTTTTCACAGCCCATCTCTTTAGACCTGCGTAATATCGATATTATCGAGGCCTTAAAATTCATTGCCACTAAAGGCAGCCTCAACATCGTAACCACTAAAGATGTATCCGGACGGGTCACCCTGACGCTGGAGAACGTTCCCCTTAAGGATGTCTTCGAGTTTATGGTACGCTCAAATGGCCTGGCCTATGTTATGACGGGGGAAGTATTGAATGTGATGACTGAAACCGAATACAAGGCGATTTACGGAAAGAATTTTTTTGATATCCGCCAGGCAAGCGTCTTCCGCCTAAAATACGCTATCCCCGAGCAGGCCTTCAGCCTTTTGGACGCATTGAAGAGCGACATAGGCCGGGTCCTGGTCGATCAGGAATCAGGTAATGTCCTTATCCTGGATACCCCTGAAAAGACAGCAGAGATACGCAAGGCGCTGGAGGAGTTTGAAAAAGAAAACATGGTAGAAGTATTCTCTCTAAGATACGCCAAGGCTAAGGAAGTGGAGGATATACTAAAGACCCGGCTTGATTCCAAGAAGGTGGGTTTTATCAAGGCAGATGAGCGCAATAATCAGGTAATCGTGCAGACCTTGCCCGAAAGGATGGAGGAGGTCGCGCGCTTAATTAAGAGCCTGGATCGGCAGACCAAGGAGATTGTTATCGATACCAAGATCGTCAAAGTCACTCTTTCCAACCAGCTGGATAACGGGGTGGAATGGGAAGGGCTCTTTAGGCTGGCGGCAAAGAACGGATTGAGCTATTTAGGCTCTACTCCTTATAGTGCGGTGCAGTCTAGTACCGCTGCCTGGCAGCCAAGGCAGCAGGTCGTCTCGAACCTGGGGGATAATATCGGTTCTTATCCTTTTAGCGGCACCACCAGTAATTTTGCCTCTAGTACTGCGACAGCACCGGGAGAGAATCTGCATTTCGGCGTAATCACTAACAAACAGGATTATGATGTGATGATGAATTTACTCAATACCTTAGGCGAATCCAGGATTCTTTCCAACCCTAAAATTGTAGCGGTGAATAACCAGGAGGCGAAGATCCATGTGGGTGAACGCCGCGCGTACGTTACCACCACTACCACTACCGGCCAGACTACCAGCACCATATCGGAAGAGGTCAATTTTGTGGATGTGGGTATTCAGCTGGCAGTCACCCCAACCATAAATGACGACGGATATATTACGATGAAGGTAAAGCCTGAGGTTTCCAGCGTCTCCTCTATTCTCACTACCCCTACAAATAATAAGATTCCTATTATAGATACCTCTATGGCCGAGACTACAATTATGGTCAAGGATAATACTACTATTATCATCGCCGGCTTAAGGAGGGAAGAGAAGACGAATTCCTCAGCAGGGTTACCCTGGCTGAGCAAAATTCCCTTTCTGGGTTTTTTGGCCCGCTCGGGTACCGCCAATACGCAGAGGGTAGAATTGGTGGTTCTGATGACCCCGCATATCATCAGTGGAGATCAGCTCAATGTAGGGGATGAGCGGGCATTCGGGGATAAGCCGGGCAAGGATTACCGCGAGCACGAGCCCCTGGTCCCCGATAGCACCGTTTTACCCGGAGGCGCTCCAGCGGGAGTGCAGTTTAAACCTTATAAGGATTACCTGACATTCAAAGAGAAATCCGAAGAGGAAATTTTAATAAAGGGGCCTAAAGATGATACTAAATAAGATTGATAAGAAGGTCATTTATACGGTTTCTTTTTCACTGCTTTTAGCGGCGGCATTATTTTTAAGCGTAAGGCTGGCTATGGAGTTGAAAAAGACAGGCAGCAATTTCAGCCAGGCGAATAAAGAAAAAGTTGAATTAAAAAGCGAATATGATAAAATAAAAAATGACTTTGCCAAGCTGCGTAACGACTACGACGCGCTCAACTTAGAGCGTAATAATACCTTTTCCAGGGCTAAGGAGCTGCTTGCGGAAAACCAGCACCTTAAGGAGCTTAACACAGCCTTAGAGGACACGAAAGAGAATAACAAAAAAGATATGCAGCTCCTCGAAAAAGTAAAAGAAGAAGGCCTCGAACAAAACCTCGCACTTAAAGAGCAGATAAAAGACCTCCTTTTACTTCAGAAACAACTTATTAAAGAAAAAACACAGGTTGAGGAAAGCCTCAAGAAGGCAATAGAGAAGAGCGGGATGAAGAAACTTGAAGACGAAAACTCTTCTCTTAAAACGGCAAACAGGAATTTAGAGGTGGCCTTTAAGCAAAAAGAGGTAGAAGCGGCTAAACTTAAGGATAGTGAATCCAAATCCAAAGAGGAGGCGCTGCTTTTAGGCAATAGGGTAAACGAGCTTGCCAAAAATTATGCCGAGGCAGTAAAAAAGAATAAAGACCTTGAGGAGAGGGTGATGCACCTGCCTTCCAAATTTGCCGAGGTTGCCCGCCAGAACAAGGTCCTAATAAAGAGGACCGCAAACATGCATTATAACCTGGGCGTCTTCTATACCCATCAGAAAGAATATGCGCGCGCAACCGCGGAATTCGAGAAGGCGGTAGAGCTTACTCCCGATGATGCCTATTCGCACTTTAACTTAGGTTACATCTATGCCGAGTATCTGGTTAACAGGCCCAAGGCAATTGAGCACTTCAGGGAATATCTAAGGAATGTCAGGAAAGATGATAAGGATGCGGATTGGGTGAAGAAATATATCATTACCTGGGAGTCTATGGACGGCAAGCAGCCAATGGAGTAAATGAGCGTGATCAAGTCTTTCCTTACCTTTATTATTATCTTCTGTTCTTCCTGTTTTCCTTTATCAGCCTTTGCCCAGGAGGCGCAACAGAAAGAAAACCCGGTCATCGGGCAGATCTTTGGTTCGCCCGTTCCTGCCGGAAATTATTATTTTGTAAGAAGCGCCTTGGCAGTATTCGGGAATAAGTGGGGTCCTCAGCCGAAGACCCAGGATGAGGCTGAGGATGCTATCTGGGAACAGCTAGTCCTATCCTTTGAGTCCTTCCGCAGGAATATTGTAGTAAAGATTGAAGAGCGCGACCAGGAGATCTCCCGGATGCTTGAGGCGCAAAAAGTAGCTTTTGACTGGAAGAAGGATAGACCTGCCTATGCCAAGTGGGTGAAAGAAAAAACCGGGGAAGAAGCAGAGCTATTTGAAAACCAGATTTCACATCTACTGCAATTGCAGAAGCTGCGCAACGCAGTGATGGAGGAGATGAACCCAAGTGTCTCCGATGAAGAGGCGCATCAAGCCTTCCGCAATGAGCAGAATAGCATTGAACTGGAATTAATCCAGTTTGACGACCAAGCCGCTGCCCAGGATTTCTATAATAAGGTA
>DATJPP010000057.1:0-5667 GCA_035506355.1 Candidatus Margulisiibacteriota bacterium
ATATAAATAAGTGAGAAGATCCTGCTTAAGAGATCCTCTCCGATAGAGTTTATCTCGATGATTTTGATATCTTCCTTTCTCAAGATCTCCTCGGTTATATCCATACGCCTGATCACCCTGGGGTACATCCCTTTATCCTTGAGCATCACTACCACAAAGTCTTTGAATAGTTTCCCGGGATTCTCCCAGCCGACAATCTCATTGTGGTTCATCTCCGGAAATACGTGGCTGGAACTTAGGGCCTTGGAATTTTCTGCCAACTGCCCGCGCATGCGGATGGCACAGATATCAAAATGCACTGAGGCAGAATAGATAATCGCATATTTGTTATGTAAACGCGCGGCCACGCTCTTTGAGATATTCTCTTTTAATCCTGTCCTGGGATGCAGCCTTTCTCTTAAGCCCTCCAAAGTCTTGACCAACTGCGCAACTGCAGAAGCCGGATCCTCTGCCAGGGCAAGCCTGGCTAAAACCGCTAATGGTATAAGGCTTAAATAACCCAGAGAGCAGCGCGGAGGAAGCCCTTGCGGTATCCCGATAAAAGTAAAGCCATCCTTCTGGGCACGCTCTTTAAGCGCACCCCCGGATGAGACTACGATTATGGAACTCCCCCGCTTCTTGGCATCTTCGTAAGAAGCAATTGTCTCTTCGGTATTCCCGGAGTAGCTGGAAATAAAAACCAGGGTAGAGCCATCCACATAAGCCGGCAACTGGTATTCGCGCACTACCGATATAGCCAGCTTGCTTTTAAAATAAAGGTAGCTCTTTACCAGATCCGCGCCTATCGCAGAGCCGCCCAGCCCGGCAAAGACGATCTTGTTGAAATCCTTCTTATCTACGGATATCCTGGCCTTACCTGCTATATCCATAGCCGCCCGGCATTGATCCGGAAAATCCAGCAGCAGGTTGAGCATATCCGATTTATCCAACTCTTTGATAGCTGCTAAACTTAAAGCCCCTTTCATTTCATTATCTCCCTTAGTTGTGCCTGGCTGAATTCTTCGACTTCTTTCCCCGTAGAAAGCCCCAGCGCCTTAGTGGCAATCTCGCGCACCTGTCCCAAATTTACGGAACGAATGATATATTTTAACTCCGGTATAAGCTGCGGAGGAATACTGAATTCATCAAGGCCAAGGCCCAATAGTATCAGCGCCAGGCTTGACTCGCCAGCCATCTCTCCGCACATCCCCACCGTAATATTAGCCTTATGCGCGGCATCAATTACATTTTTAATCAACCTTAATACTGCGGGATGCGCCGGCTCATACAAATATGCCACCTTCTCATTAGCACGATCAACGGCAAGCGAATACTGTATGAGGTCGTTGGTACCGATGCTGAAGAAATCGGTCTCCTTAGCCAATATATCCGCGGTCATCGCGGCGGAAGGGACCTCGATCATTGCCCCTACCTCAATATCATTATTGAAAGAATAGCCTTCTTTCCTCAATTCTTCTTTAGCTTCTTCGAGTATGGTATTTGCCTGCCTTAACTCTTCAATCCCGGAAATCATCGGATACATAAGTTTAAGGTTCCCGTGCACAGAGGCTCTCAAAATAGCCCTTAATTGCGGCTTGAAGATCTCGGGACGCGCCAGGCAGAACCTGATTGCGCGCCAGCCCAGGAATGCCTGCATCTCTTTAGGTATGGCAAATTGCGACAAAAACTTATCCCCGCCAAGGTCCAAGGTGCGGATAATCACCGGATGGGGATTCATCGCTTCGGCCACGTATTTATAGGCCTGGAAATGCTCCTCCTCCGATGGGAGGTCCTTCCTGTTCATATAAAAGAACTCCGTGCGGTACAGGCCTATCCCTTCGGCACCGTGCAATTTAACCGATGAAACCTCCTCGGGGAACTCTATATTTGCGCTTATCTCAACTTCCTGGCCATCTATGGTAACGGCGGGCATATCCTTGACCGCTAAAAACCTTTCGGCTATCCCGCGCAGGCGCTCCTCTTCCTGGTGATAAGCACGCAGGGTCTCTTCGTCCGGGTTGATAATCACAACACCCTTGTTGCCATCGACTATCAGGGTGTCCCCCGAATTTATCTTGGAGGTGATCTCTTCCACGCCGACCACGGCCGGTATCTCAAGGGATTTAGCCATGATCGCGGTATGCGAAGTCTTGCCTCCAATATCAGTGACAAAGGCAGAGACATTATCTTTATGCATCGCCGCGGTATCCGACGGAGAAAGATCGTGCGCCACCACGATGACCCTTTCTTTTAAATCCCCCAGGCCCTTTACTTCCTTGCCTAAAAGATTACGCAGTATCCTCTTGCCCACGTCATTAATATCGGAGATGCGCTCTTTTAGGTATTCATCCTCAATACGGGAGAATACCGCGATATACTTCTTTAAGACCTCTGAGAATATAAAAGCTACGGAGATCTTCTCTTTCTTAAGGCGCGAGATAACCTCTTCGATAAGCATACGGTCTTCAAGGACCAAAAGGTGTGCGTCAAATATCTGCGCCTCCTCCTGGCCCATATCGGAGCTTATCCTCTTCTGCAGTTCGATGATCTCCCGTCGCGTCTTGATCAACGCCTCTTCAAAAAGCTGGATCTGCACAGGTATCTCTTCTTCGCGTATAGGCATCCTTGAGACAACATACTCCTCCTTGCCTACCTTATAGGCAGGGCCTATGTTTATACCAGAAGCCGCAGCTATACCCTTAAGTTCCAACATCATTATTCCTCGTTGGAGATTATCTTTTCAAGTTCCAGGACAGCATCAGAGGCGTCTTCTCCATCCGCCTCAATGCTAATGGCGCTTCCCTTCTCTGCGCCCAGCATTAGAATCCCCATGATCGACTTACCGTTGACTGCCTCATCACCCCGCCGCACGGTTATGCGGGAATCAAATTTGTTTGCCACCTGCACGAATAACGCCGCCGGGCGGGCATGCAGGCCCTGCTTATTATTCACCACTACTTTCTTCTTTATCACTGCCATAATTATATTTCCTCTATAAGCCCGAGGATAATCTTTCCTAACTTTACGTGATCATGTCTGATAACGCCGTCCTCTACGATGGCAAAACTATCTTCGATAATGCGGTAACCCATATTCTCGATCTTCCTTCTATCGTTAACCACGAGATAAGAGTTATCCTGGGCATAACGCTTGAGCACCTCTTGGGGTATTTCACCCGTATTTACAATACAGTAATCCAATATGCGCGGATGGGCATGGCTAATCAAGGCCTTCAAGTGGTCAGAGGCACTATAGCCGTCACTCTCACCCGGCTGGGTCATGGCATTACAGACATATACCTTAATAGCATTGGCACTCACCACTGCCTCGGCGATCTCTTTAATCAAAAGGTTCGGGATAATGCTGGTATATAACGAACCCGGCCCCAAGACTATTATCTGGGCCTCCTTTATAGCCTTCACCGCATCAGGGGTAGCTTCAGAACCTTCGGGTTTAAGCGCCACCCTGTTGATGGGGCGGTGCGCCTTGGGGATATTGTTCTCTCCCTGCGTCTCCGTACCGTCTTTATGCTGCGCGACTAAAATAACCTTGTTGAGGGTAGATGGTATGACCTGCCCCCTTAAGGCCAAGACCTTGCTCGTCTCTTTAATCGCTTTCTCAAAATCTCCGGTCAGTCTGGTCATTACCGTGATAAAAAGATTCCCAAAGCTGTGCCCGGATAATTCCGAGTTGGCATCAAACCTGAATTGGAAGAGTTCACGCATCAGAGCCGGCGCATCCGCCAGGGCAACCAGGCAGTTACGGATATCCCCCGGGGGTAATATATCAAACTGCTGCCTAAGGCGCCCGGAAGAGCCTCCGTCGTCGGCAACAGTAACGATAGCAGAGATATTCGAGGTGTATTCCTTAAGGCCGCTGAGCAAAACCGATAAGCCCGTCCCGCCGCCTATGGCTACGATCTTCGGGCCGCGGCTCAAATGTTTCTTCTGATAGAGCATATCTACCAACCCCTGGGTGCGGGATGAAGGCATATACGCGATGATAAATGAACGCATCATCCTTTTTATACCTAAGATTAAGATTATAATTCCTGAAATTACGATTACCGCATCCAAAAGCTTGATGACCCAGAATGCTTCCGAACGCAGATGGTTGGTACCCATTACAAGCATGATTACGCCAAGGGCACTCAAGCCGATCCAGCGTTTGACGCCTATCCCGGGGTAAAGCCACTTAAAGATCTCGTTTATTCTGGCCTTCATTTCAGGGAATTTCCGGTTGAATTACTATACCTTTTTTTCGTCTTCTTCGATGATAGCCTTGACCACGGATTTATCGTCGCTGGAGTTGCGCAGGGTATCGCGGAAATATTTATCTTTGAGTAACCGTGATATCCTGGCAAGGGCCTTAAGGTGCGGCCCTGCCGAATCCTGGGGGGCCACAAGTAAGAAGAAAATATAGGCCGGTTCACCGTCCAGGGAATCAAAATCTACCCCCTTCTTGGATAAGCCGAAGGCAGCAATAAGCTTATCCACGCAATCACTCTTGGCATGAGGTATGGCTATCCCCTGGCCTATGGCTGTGGAGCCCAGGGCCTCTCTGGCCATTAATGCCTCAATGAGCTTATTACGATGCCGCTTCTCGATATCACCGGTATTCATCAAAACATCCACAAGCTCCTTGATCACATCTTCCTTCTTCGTAGATTTGATATCGGTAGTAATCGCCTTCTTTGACAGAAAATCCATTATCTGCATGATCCTCTCCTTTTTTATTTAGCCTGAATGTTGGAGCGGGAGGCGGGATTCGAACCCGTGACATCAACCTTGGCAAGGTTGCGCTCTACCAGCTGAGCTACTCCCGCGCTACTTAGCGTGCACTGGCGCAATTTCCCCGCTAGGGGACACCCGCGCAATTCCGATTAGCGCGGGGTGCTCTTAAGCGCCAGGTGCTGCGTTATTGGTTTTCTATTTTTTGCTTCTCCGCACGTTATTAAGTGCGGACGGAGGGAGTTGTCCCGACACAGCATTGTGAAATTGTCGGGTCGGGATCCCGCCCTAGCTTCCACATCGCTTAGCGGGAACCCCCTTCGCACTACAAAATCATATTATCAAATGGGCGGAAGAGGATTTGAACCTCCAAGGGTTTCCCCAATAGCTCCTAAGGCTATCGCGTATGCCAATTCCGCCATCCGCCCTCTGGTCCTCTTGCCGCAATTATCGGCTCCTAAGGCCGACGCGTATGCCAATTCCGCCACGTCCGCATGAATTACCCTTGCGGTCTTCCCTACGTTTGTTCAGAAGTTTTGCACCGCTTTTACAAGCAGAAATTATACTTCTCGCTTCATCAAATAAGCGAGCGAAGCGAAAAATTCGTGAGCCTCCCGCGATTCGAACGCGGCACGGCCATCTTAAAAGGATGGTGCTCTACCAAATGAGCTAGAGGCCCGATTTTACTTGCGCCTCTATACTCCCCCATTTTCATTCCAGAGTATGTAGAGGCCCGAACTTTACCCGTCAGCCTCTATACCCTCCTATTTACTATTGGGGTATTAGAGGCCCAAATTTATCCTAACTAAATTCCAAAATTTCTTTTTCCTTATTCTTCAACAACTCGTCGAGCTTGGCAATATACTTATCCACGAGCTTCTGCAGTTCGTCTATCCCGCGGAACTTATCATCCTCGGAGATAATCTTATCTTTCTCGGACTTCTCCAGGGCCTCTTTG
>DATJPP010000058.1:0-4816 GCA_035506355.1 Candidatus Margulisiibacteriota bacterium
GGGTACCTTTGTGGAGGTTATCTCCGCAGATAGAAGGGCAGGGGAGATCGTATTTAAAGAGATAGGGAGGATAGAAGGTTTGTTAAGCAAATATATTCCGGAGAGCGAGGTCTCAAGGTTGAATAAAGAAGGGTCTTTAAAGGTGAGCCCGGATACCTTTTATATCCTTAAGAAGTCAATAGAATTCTATAGGCTGAGTAATGGCGCATTTGATATAACCGTCGCCCCCTTAGTGGACCTCTGGGGTTTCAGCAACCAGGCATACCGCATCCCCGAAGATTCTGAAATTAAAGCGGCCTTAAGCCTGATAGGGGCGGATAAAATTGTTTTGCAGGATGATGATTATGTGGTAAAATTTAAAACTCCCGGTATGAAGATTGACCTTGGGGCTATTGCCAAGGGATATGCCCTGGATTGTTCCGTTAAGAAATTACGGGAGGCAGGTATTGAGAGCTGCCTGGTTAATGCTGGAGGGCAGATTTATTGCTTAGGCTCAAGGTTCGGGAGGCCCTGGCGGGTGGCAGTAAGGGAACCCAATGGTAGCGGATTCTCCGGGATACTGGAATTAAAGGACCAGTCTTCCTCTACTTCCGGAGATTACGAGCAGTATTTTGTAAAAGACGGCCTGCGTTACAGCCATATCTTTGATCCTAAGACCGGCCATCCTGTTTCAAGCAGGGTCAGGTCAGTTACGGTTGTTGCTGCGGACGGTTTAACCGCCGATGCCCTCTCCACGGCAATATTTGTTTTGGGGAGGCAGAAGGGCGAAGAGCTCGCCAGGAGGTTTAGCGGCGTGTACATAAAAATAAATGGAGGAGTAAATTGAGGATTATCTCTTGGATAAAAAATGCTATTACTAAATTATTGTTTCGTTTCAAATACGGTTCCTCCATCGGAGAATTAGTCTTGCTTAACGCCAAGGAAGTCTACTGCCTTGGCGAAGGGCGCGGTATAGGCATGGTCCTTAAAGTAGCCGAGGCCTTCAAGGGTACAGGGAGCCGCGTCATCGGTATAATCGGCTCGGACTCCCGTGGCTCCATGATAATGGAAGAAGAGATGAAGAAGTCCTGCGATGAGCTCTTTATCACTACCCGTGATGGCTCTTATCAAAGGCAGGGGAAGGTCACTGATGTCTTAAAAGATATGCTCGTGGCTATTGAAAAATCCACGCACACTGAATATCCGGATTTAGTCTTTGCCGCCGGTGGTACAGAGGTGCTTGATGAGGTCTCCCGCCTTACCCAGGGATGCGGGATCAAGACCATAACCAGAGAAATAGCCCATGTTCAATAGTAACGAAATAAAAAACGATGCCTCCAAGATGTTCATCTATTTTTCCCGGCTGATGGACAGGCCGGTCTTTGACAAGAATAGAGAAGAGGTAGGGATTCTTTACGATATCGTGGTCAAGCCTTCGGAGGTCTACCCGCAATCATCCGCCCTGATCATTAAAAAGGGGACCCTTAAGAGAAGATATGCCGTAGTAAGCTGGTCTGATGTTACTAATATCGGCGAAAAAGAGGTCGCTTTAAATATTAGAAGGTCGCACCTTAACTTTAGCAAAAAACGAGAGAACAGGGAGGAATTGACGCTACGCCGCGACATACTTGACCAGCAGGTGGTGGATATGTACAACCAGAAGGTTATCCGGGTTAACGACATCCATCTGCTCCTGGTTGATCACTGTATTATGACCGCCCACGTTGACATAAGCAACCGGGGGCTTTTAAGACGGCTGGGCCTTGAAAAATTTGTAGATTTACTGGTGCGCTTATTCAACAGGAATTCAGCTTATCTTAAGGAAGAGCATTTAATCTCCTGGAAATACATACAGCCGCTTTCTATAAATCCGGTGAGTATGTCCATAAAGGTAAGTATCCCTCAGAAGCAGTTCAACAATATCCCCGCCGCTGATTTAGGAGAAGTTTTTCTCGATTTAAACATCAAAGACCAGATCGCGCTTTTTAAATCCCTGGATATCAAAACCAAGGCCAGGATATTCATCAACATAGATTTTAAAACACAACAGTCGCTGGTTGAGGAGATGAAAGATCAGGAGAAGGCGGAGATCTTAAGCAATATCCCCTCCGATGAAGCGACTGATTTCTTGGAAAAATTGCCGAGCAATCAGGCAGACCATATCTTAACCCTGGTTGAGAGTAAATATTCCCAGAGGCTTTCCCAATTGCTGGGGTATTCAAATAATTCCGCCGGCGGTTTAATGACCACAGAATACATGGCCTTTAGCAAGGATACTACGGTAGAGGCCGCCTTAAAGCAGATTAAAGAGCGCACTTTTACCATTGAGCCTGCGCAGTTTGTTTACATTTTGGACGAGGCGAACCGCCTGGTCGGGGCTACTAATTTTCGCAGGATCATGTCGGCTGATCCGCTCTCGCCAATACAATCTGCGGCGTTTCCTAAGACCTATTTCGTACACTTAAATTCCAGCGTTAAGGAAGTGGCGTATCTAATGGAAAAATACAAATATTACGCTATCCCGGTTGTGGACGATAAGAATATTTTTCAGGGTATTATTACGGTTGATGATATTTTAAGCCAGGTCATCTCCATCGCCTGGAGAAGATTGAAACGTATCAAGGTGGCTCCCAAGAAATGAAGAATAAATCCTTTAGAGGCTTCTGGTCCAATGTGTTTATATTCCTGGCCATAATGGGTCCGGGGATCATAACCGGGAGTGTGGATAATGATGCCGGTGGTATTACTACTTATTCTGTCGCCGGCGCAGTCTACGGGTACAAGCTTTTATGGACCCTGATACCCTCTTTTATTATTCTTCTGGTCGTACAGGAGATGAATGCCAGGATGGGGATGGTTACCGGCCAGGGGCTGGCAGATTTGATCCGGGAAAATTTTGGGGTGAAGGTCACCTTTTTTATATTCTTAGGGCTTATTATTGCTGACATCGGGAATACGGCTACGGAGTTTGCCGGAGTCGCCGGGAGCATGAATGTTTTTGGAGTAAGTAAATACCTCTCTGTGCCGCTTGTGGCTTTAGCGGTCTGGATATTGGTGGTAAAAGGCAATTACAAGATAGCGGAGAGGATATTTTTAATTTTCAGTTTCTGCCTTTTATCCTATATCCTTTCGGCATTACTCTCTAAGCCGGATTGGAGTGCGGTCGGTACTGCTTTTTTAAAACCCGCCATGCACTTAAGCAGTGATTATTTAAGCATGGTATTGGGTATAGTCGGGACGACCATCGCGCCCTGGATGCAGTTTTATATGCAGTCAGCGGTAATAGAGAAGAAGCTGAAGATAGAAAATTATAAATTTGCCTTCTGGGATGTGGTCGTCGGCTGCGTGGCAACGGTGGTAGTGGCTTTCTTTATCATCGTCGCCTGTGCCGCTACCCTGAACAAGAACGGCATTATCATTAACGAGGCCAAGGATGCAGCTCTTTCCCTAAAGCCCTTTGCCGGGGCATTTGCTTCAGAACTCTTTGCATTCGGGTTATTCGTCGCTTCCGTATTTTCCGCGACCATCCTTCCGTTGGCCACGGCATTTTATGTCTGTGAGGCCTTTGGTTTCGAAGCAGGGATTAACAAAAAACTTAGAGAAGCCCCGCAATTTTATACCTTGTTCGCCTTTATTATCGCCATCTCCGTCACCATCATCCTCATGCCTAACGCGCCTCTTATAGGTATAACCATATGGACGCAGGTAATAAACGCCATGCTTTTACCCGTAGTCCTTATTTCTATGATCCTTATCGTGAACAATAAAATGATAATGGGAAAGTACGTGAACAACAGGTTTCAGAATAGCGTAGGCTGGGTGACTACCGTAATGCTTATCGCCATGACGGTCATGCTGGTTGTCCCGACCGTATTTTCCCAGATAGCAAAATTATTCAAATAGGAGCCCATGGAAAAGATAAAGGTTACTATAAAGGGAATCCAGGAAAAAAAGGGTAAAGAAAAACTGACTATGCTTACCGCTTATGATTATCCGTTGGCTCAGCTGGTGGATGAGGCGGGTATCGATATGATACTGGTGGGGGATTCGCTTGCCAATGTGGTCCTGGGGCTTGACTCTACCACCAAGGTTGGGATGAATGAAATGCTGCACCACGCTAAGGCGGTGACCCGCGCGGTCAAGCAGGCGCTCGTCGTCGGAGATATGCCCTTTGATTCTTATCAGATAAATCCCGAAGAATCGGTAAGGAACGCCCGCAGGTTTATTGAAGAGGCAAAATGCGATGCGGTGAAATTAGAATGGTTTGAGAGATGCTTGGAAGTCACGGAAGCGGTAATTAAATCCGGGATCCCGGTGATGGGCCATATCGGCCTTACGCCTCAGACCGCGGATAAGCTGGGCGGTTTTAAGGTCCAGGGAAAGGATGCCCAGAGTGCTGCCCGTCTCATTGAGCAGGCGCTGGAATTGGAGAAGAGGGGTTGCTTTGCCCTGGTCCTTGAATGTGTCCCGGATAAGATAGCAGAGATGATCACCAAGAAACTGAAGATCCCCACTATCGGGATAGGCGCAGGGGTCAATTGCGACGGCCAGGTGCTGGTTATCCATGATATGCTTGGGCTCTTTCAACGCTATACCCCTAAGTTCGTCAAAAGATACGTGAATCTTTCCGCGGATATCAGCAAGGCGATTACCCAATACAAAAATGAGGTCCTGGAGGGTAAATTCCCTGCTCACGAGCATACCTTCAGCATCAAAGAAGAAGAACTAACTAAATTGCAGGAATGAAAAAAAAGAGTTTTTTCCGATTTATAATTAGCACGCTCTTCCTCCTAGCGGCGGCAGCCTTTGTGCTGAAGCTAAGCGCGCCCCGCCTTCT
>DATJPP010000059.1:0-4538 GCA_035506355.1 Candidatus Margulisiibacteriota bacterium
CAGCACGTCTTCCATTCTTTTAACCTCCTTGATGATCATGGTCCCTTTTTTTTCGCTGAAACTGGAGCGTACATGTATGGGGACATCAAATTTCTTGGCTACTTCGATCGAGCGCGCCTGCATAACCTGGGCTCCGAGAGAAGCCATCTCAAGCATCTCATCGTAAGTGATCTCTTTTATCTTTTTCGCCCTCGGCTCTATCCTCGGGTCGGTAGTAAATATACCTTCCACGTCGGTATAAATCTCGCATTCATCGGCTGCCAGCTCTTTAGCCAGAGCAACTGCCGTCAGATCCGAGCCGCCACGGCCAAGGGTGGTGATATCCTGGTTTAAGGTTACTCCCTGAAAACCGGCAACGATAACTATCCTGCCCTTCTTCAGCTCTTCCTTTATTTTATCCGCGTTTATCTTGATGATCCTGGCGCGGGTATGGCTTGAGTCGGTGATGATCCCAACCTGGGAGCCGGTAAAGGATATCGCTTCAAAACCCAGCTTGTGTATGGCCATAGCTAAAAGAGCTACGGATATCTGCTCACCGGTCGATAAGAGCATATCCATCTCGCGCTCCGAAGGCTCAGTGTTGATCTTGGAGGCAAGCTCAATCAATTCATCCGTAGTGTCTCCTAAGGCGGAAACAACTACTACCAGGTCGAAACCCTTCTTTTTATAACTCACCACCCTGGCGGCGACACTCTGAATGCGCTCTACGTTAGCAACCGATGAGCCGCCGAACTTCTGGACGACTAACCCCTTATGCATCTCTTCTTCTCCTGCTGGCTATTATTCTCCCTTAATAAGGTAGTTCAACAACTGAGAACCTTTTTCAAAATAGAGGTCTGATTTCAGTGCTTCTTTTTCGCTATAGCCTAAAAATGCCCTGGCCATGATACCCTTGCCAAATATGCCAAAAAGCACGGGTTCAGGCGTATGCGTTCTTACGGTGACAGGAGTGGCATGGTCAGGCAAAACCAGTATTCGGAAATTTTTCTTGCGCTTAAAGGCATTTAGTATGCTTCCGACTACCAGATGGTCAAACCTTTCGATGGCAGTTATCTTTTCCCTTAGATCGCCGTTATGGCCGGCCTCATCCGGAGCCTCTACGTGCAGAAAAACAAAATCCGTATCTTCAAGTGCCGCTAAAGCCGCCCTGGCCTTGCCTTCATAATTGGTATCGTAGTACCCCGTGGCTCCGGGTACGTTTATTACCTCCAGCCCCAAAATCTTCCCCAAACCTTTTATCAAATCTACCGCTGAGATGACGCTGCCGGTAAGCCCAAATTTATTTTTGAATGCCGGCATTAAAGGTTTCTTCCCCTGCCCCCAGAGCCAGATCATATTTGCCGGGTTCTCTTTAAGGTCGACCCTAACCTGGTTTATTTCATGTTTTTCCAGTAGCTGTCGTGAGTCCTGCATAAGCTTTATCAAGTCTTGCGCACCCTCCCCTTTGGGTAAGTTCGCGGAAATCTTTTCTCCTGCGATATCGTGAGGAGGCATACACTTTAATTTATCCAGATGAAGAGAGGCGCCCTTCTTAACCAACAACAGGTGCCTGTAGCTTACACCGGCATAGAATTGAAATTTCTGGCTGCCAAGGTTATCATTAATATAATCCATGATGATCCTGGCTTCCTTGGAACTTATATGGCCGGCGCTATAATCAATCAGTTTATCCCCGACCGCAGTAATCAGGTTGCAACGAAACGCCACGTCATCATCTTCAAGTTCTATCCCCAGGTTCGCCGCCTCTAATGGGCCACGGCCGGTATAATATTCCTGCGGGTCATAACCCAGAATGGACAAGTTCGCCACATCGGAAGCAGGGGTCATCTTTTCAGGGATAGTCCTTACCCTCCCCAGCCTGCCGTACCTGGCGATATAATCCATATTCGGGGTACTAGCGACCTCTAGGGGGGTACGCTCATCCAATTCTTTCACCGGATAGTCCGCCATACCGTCGCCTACCAGGATAATATATTTCATATTAAAATTTTACTTCCGGCACTCCCTTTGCCTATTCTTGAGATTTACGATATTCGGTTTCCGGCTTATATCCGAATAGTGGGGCGATAATGTTACCGGGTAAATTCCTTACCAGGGCATTATAACGCTTTACCGCACCGTTATAGCCCTCCCGATCAACCGAAATCGCGTTTTCAGCTTCAGAAAGCTCCCCTTGAACCCGCAAGAAGTCCGGGTTGGCTTTTAAGTCCGGGTATTTCTCAACCATAGTCAATAACCTGGATAAAAGCGCATCCATTTTGTTTGCCGCTTCAAGCTTACTTTTCGTGGTATGCGCATTATTCCATTCCGAAGTCGAATTAGTTATATCTTCAAGAAGGTCCTTTTCCTGTAGCGCAGAATCTCCCAGCGTATTCACCAGGCGGGAGACCAAGTCAAACCTTAGTTGCAGTTTATTCTCTACCTGGCCCCAACTAGAGACCATATTCTCCTGGTTAGCTGCAATATTATTAAGAACGTTATACAACCCTAAGAATACCACTACTATTATAGCCGGTAGAAGAAAAATCTTGATGATTGGTGGAATTTCCATATCTTTCATTTTTCCTCCGCAAAGAACCGGTTATATTGCACGGCCTAAACCTTCCCTGATGCTGCGGATCAGGCCGGAAGAGAGCGTTTTCTTACTAGAATAAACCTTTGAGATTCTATCCCGGCTCACAATAAAAGACCGGTAAGCTTTCTTCTCGCTGCCGCAGGTATTGGCTACTATTAAATCCGGATCCGCCTCACGCATAAGTTTACGTGCCTGGATGATGAGCTTCTTTCTGGTGCAATTTGGCTCGAATTTAAAACCTACCAGGAAGATATCCTTATCGAATTCTCGTACCCTGTTGATAATTTTTTCTGTAGGAACGAGGCTGAGTCTCCACTTTTCATTAGTCGAACTCACCTTACCGCAGTGCTTCTTTTCCGGGCGATAATCGGAGACCGCCGCAGAGTGTATCAATATATCGTAGCCTCCGGCTTTAAGCTCTTTTTCCATAAGGGATTTGAGTTCTTCAAAGAATTTAAAATTCAGGACCCTTACCCTCCCCTTTAAATGAAGGTTGCTCACCGGCCCTAAAAGCAGCGTAACTCTCGCTCCCTCGTCAGAGAGCATCTCGGCGAGCTTAATCCCTGTTTCGCCGCTGGCGGTATTGCTGATTACCCTGACCGCATCCAAGGCGACCCAGGTTGCCCCGGCGGTAATCAGGACCCGCCTATTCTTGAAACTTTCACTTTTATGAATATCCAATTGCTTCCAGCAAAGAATTCAGATCCGGTTTTATTAACTTGGGCTCCTCAATGCTCTTTATCGCCCTCTCCGGGTCCTTAAGGCCGTGGCCGGTTAGTATGCAAACTATCTTCACTGCACCCTTAAAATACCCTTTTCTGTTTAGTTTTAATAGGCCGGCAATGGAAGATGCAGAAGCAGGCTCGGCAAAAATACCCTCTTTGAGCGCCAGGAGCTTGTATGCCTCAACGATCTCTGCGTCAGAAACCATATCTATGATACCGCCGGATTCATCTCTAGCCGCCTCCGCCTGCTTCCAGCTCGCCGGATTGCCGATACGTATGGCGGTAGCCAGCGTCTCGGGGTCTTTTATGGGATGCCCCCTGACAATTGGAGCTGCGCCTTCAGCCTGGAAACCCAGCATCTTAGGAAGTTTTTCTATCTTGCCTTTCTCATTGTATTCCTTGTAGCCCTTCCAATAAGCGGTAATGTTACCGGCGTTCCCTACCGGCATAATCTGTAAATCCGGGGCCTCGCCCAAGGAATCACAGATTTCAAAACTTGCTGTCTTCTGCCCTTCGATACGGTAAGGATTGAGCGAATTGACCAGGGTAATGGGATATTTTGCGCAGATATCCTTAACCAGATTTAAGGCGTCATCAAAGTTTCCTTCTACTGCTAAGACTTTTGCGCCATGAATCAAAGCCTGGCTGAGTTTTCCCAGGGCAATAGCCCCGCTGGGAATAAGCACAATGCACTTTAATCCGGATTTCGCCGAGTAAGCCGCCGCTGAGGCAGAGGTATTCCCGGTTGAGGCGCAGATCACCGCTTTTGAGCCTTCTTCGCAGGCCTTTGAGATCGCCATGGTCATACCCCTGTCCTTGAAAGAACCAGTGGGATTCAAACCTTCGCATTTCAGGTAGACCTGGGCGTCCTTACCGATAATCCCGCTGAGATATCCGGCAAAGATCAAAGGAGTGTTCCCCTCTTTAAGCGTAACAATCGGAGTTTTGGCGGTTACCGGCAGATATTCTTTATAGCGCTCAATGACTCCGTTATAATTCTGGAATTTAGAATTTGGGATTTTCACTTATACCTCTTCTATCCTTATGGCCACGGTTTTTTCTTTTATCGCCTCCAGCCTGTCTATCGCTTCGAGTGCCAAACGCAGGTTTTTCTCCCTTGCTCCATGCGTAATCATCACTATCGGCACTACCTGGGTCTTCCTTCTCTCTTTTTGGGTGACCGAGGCTATACTGATGTTAAACTTGGCGAGTATACCTGAGACCTTAGCCAAAACTCC
>DATJPP010000060.1:0-4902 GCA_035506355.1 Candidatus Margulisiibacteriota bacterium
GAGATAAAATCCCTGAACTCCTGCAATTTCATTCTTCCCTCTTCATCCTGCGCGCGAACAAATAGGCAAATCCCGAAACCTTGGCCAAAAACCTTATGGACCCGTCTTTCTCGGAGATGGTGATCCTTTTAAAGGCATAATCATCCTTCCCGTTCCTATCTGCCAAGAACTGGTTAGTAGTAAAAGCTGCCTTGTAGCCGGCTTCCCTGACCGCATCTTGCGTTCGCGCTGAGAACCCTCCCCAGGGATAAGAAAAGAAGTCCACGGGAGAAGAGAACCTTCGCTCGAGGGCAACCTTAGAATCCCTGACTTCACGCCTCAAGTCAGCATGGCTTAGGCCAATCAGGTATTTATGGGCCATACCGTGGCTGCCTAAGCTTATCAGCCCACCTGAAGAAACCTCCTTTATCTGGCCTTCACTTAAGTAGCCCTCTCTTCCGATCTTATCAACCACTAAAAAGATGGTCGCCGGAAAATTATAATCTTTTAAAAGCGTCCAGCAATTATGGAAGAAATCAACGTATCCATCATCGAATGTGAGAGATACCCTCCTTAAGTTACCACGGGCAGGCTTAGGCTTGGCCGCGGGCTCCAATAGAGCAGCTAGAGGCACAACTTGGAAATCATTCTCCCGCAGGAACTGGAGATGTCTTTTGAAAATCTCGACATTTATGGCACCGGGGCCTCCACTGCTCAAAACAGAGTGGTAGATAAAAACAGGGATATCCGTTGAACCCAAACTCATCATTTTAAAGAGATTGAATAACGGCAAAGATAAACCCCTCTCCAGTCTTGTCATTTTTTATTAACAAAATTCATAGCCTTTACGAAACCTTCAATAAAAAGCCCATAATGCCATTCTGAGATAATCTGGGTCGATCTTTCCCCCATCCTCCTCCTCTTTTCAGGATCAGATAATAATTCCTTCAAGGCCGAGGTTAAAGCCGCAATATCCCCCGGGAACAGAATATAGCCATTTTCCCCCTCCCTGACCAAATCATAAGATGCCATGACCTTATTTGTGGTTATAATCGGCAACCCAAAACACATCGCTTCATTAATAACCACCCCCCAGCTTTCTCCCTGGGAGGGCAAAACAAAAATATCAGCGGCGGCATAATACTTGCTGACCTGGCTGTTATTCTGGAATCCGAGAAAGAAGACGTTTTTTATCTTCTTTCTCTCGATACTGATTTTTAATCTCTTAAGGAGAGGGCCGTCACCTACGAAAGCAAGACTTGCAGGAAAATTTAGCCCGGAAAAAGACTCCACAATATCAAATGGCCTTTTATTTGCATTAATCTTGGAAAGGTAGAGTATCATCGGAAGACCTTCAGGCAGACCCAGTTCTTTCTTGAGTTCTTCTTTATGGACCAATAACCTCTTTGCTTCCGCAAGCATAAATTCATTATCAACGCAATACGGCGTGAAAAAGAGTTTTTCTTCCGGGACGCCGTAATAACGGTAAAAAGCCTTTGCCATTTTCCCAATATAAGCGACAGCCTGGACATGAGAAAACAGGAATCTCAGGAATAAATCCTTGAATTTTCTCTTTACTATAAATGACGTTGCGGGAGGAAAACGCGGTTCTCCTCCGAATATGATCGGAATATGCGCAATACTAGCCCCTAAAAATCCCAGCAAGTAAGAAATAACGCTATAGCCGGGGATAAATAAGGCATCATATTTCTCTTTTGTTAAAACCCTCAATATACCTAAGTTTGTCATTCCCAATTCCTGGCCCTGAACCGGATAAGGCAGATAGTTCTTCAGTATTGTGTAATTTATCCCCCGCAGATCCAGGATATCCCACTTGAATTTCTTTCTGAAATCCGAGTTATACCTTTCTTTTAACCCTATATCGGAACAAAAATAAACGCTGAAATCTATGCGGGGGTCATTGCTTATCTTTTGGTAAAGAGGAACGCGGTATTGTATGGGATGGCTGACAAGGAAAGCCACCTTGTACCTGGCAGCTTTCCTGCGACGCGAGAAGTAACTCTCATATAGGCTGAGGATAAAATTTGTCCGCTCCAGGTAAGTATATCCGCTCGAAATGCAACGCTTATGGCCTGCGGCAGCTATCTCGCTCCTTTCCTTCTCATTTTTTAAATAATATCTTATCTTCTCTCTTAGCTCGCGCGCATTAGAGAAATAGACAGCTTCCTTGTTTTCCGCAAAGAAGCTTCTAGCCTCCCTGCTCTTTTCGGCCAGGACAAAAGCCCCGCAGCCGGGGGCTTCGAAAGTACGCATATTAATGGAATCCAGATTTTGCTCCCTTAATATATTCAGTGATATTTTGGAAGCGGCATAGGTCTTGGCCATTTCTTCCGCAGTAGCCTCCCTCCCCTTCCATTTCTTGGATAATTTCTTATCATGACAGCGGTTTTTCCAATAATCCCCGCCCCATATACCTAAATCAAAATCCTTGATATGCCCCAATATTCTTCCCCTTCTCTTCTCCCAATTACCCACGAAAAGCACATCATTACCAAATACAATGGACTCTTCCCGGCTAACCGTATGACGGTAATGAATCTCCGGATCGTAACAAAAGGGGAGGTATTCGACCTGCTTTAGACCGTTTTTCTTTAATTTATCCAGTAATACCTTAGACCATATAAAATAACAATCAAAAAGCTTAAGAGACTTCCTTACGCTGCTGGAAGAAGAACCCCTGTTCTTGTTAAAGGGATCATCAGCGTTAATATTAAAAATCACCGGATTTAAATCGGATTTTATCTTTACGATGGTCTCGGGTAGTATACGCAGTCCCTTCATTATCAAACAAAGGTCGGCAGAAACCTCAGCGGAATATTTTAAGAGCTTTTCATTCATTATCCTGATGAAATACATCTCCAATAGTCTGTTTACATAACGCTGCCTGGTCAGCTCGGAAATATTGTTATATTCTTCGACATCATCGAAAGAGTAAGTTTCGTGACCTAACTGTTTCAGCGAGGAGAGGTAAGAATCGCAAAGCGAACCCTTAGAAAATTGTCCGACAATCAGAATTTTCATCTTCCGCCGATTATCTCCTTGCAAGATGCCAATACTTCATCCGCTGTGATACTTTTGATGCATTCCATCCTGTCGCATTCACTCTTCAGGCAAACCTGGCACTCCAGGTCATGCCTTAAGATCCTGTGATTCCCGCCGAAAGGATACCAGCAATTAGGGTAATCTCTGGCACTAAAAATACCTACCGCCGGTATGCCAAGGAGCCCTGCCATATGCAAAGGCCCGCTATCGCCTGAGACCAGCATTGTGCAGCGTGAAATTACTTCCGCGCTCTGCATGAAACTCAAAACCCCGCAGAGATCCAGGCAATTGCCTCCTAAGGAATTCTTAATCTCGCTTGAGGTTGTCGCAGCTTCTTTCCCTCCCACAAACACGATAAAGGCATTAAGCTTATCGATTAACCCCCTGGCTAGATAAAGAAAATTCTCTTTAGGCCATCGGTTTACGGAAAATTTAGCGTCTGTCATAAATGCTATTTTATTCCTGCCTCTTGAAGCCTCATCCTGCGGCCATAAGCTGTCTATATAATCCCGGTCCCTGGAAGAAATCGGCAGGGCAAAATCAGCTTTCTGTGGGAATGCGCCTGATCCTGCCACAACCTTAAGCAGCCTTTCGCTCTCTTTATCAAATACCCTTAAGTAACGCTGGGGCAGTCTGAAGATACGGTGCTTATTCAAGCTGAAACCATCAAGTCTGCGGCACCCGCAGGCATAAAAGAAAAACATATCCCTTATCAAGCGCAAAACCCCGACATCATATTGACCCAGGTAAAATATCCTGCCTACCCTCTTCCTGCGCAAGAGACCCAATAATACAGATATTCTTTTGATACTACGCAGATCTTTGCTTTTGTAATAAATAATTTCATCAAACAAATCAGAACCGATCAGAGAAGTAAGCGGCTCCAAACTAAATATCTTTTCTTCTTTCGTAAGAAGCATGGTGCGCGAACCGGGGAAATGCCGCTTTACCGCCCTGAATGCGGGGAGCGCACAAAGCATATCCCCCATGCTTCCGGTGCGGAAAAAGAGTATGTTTTCTGGAGCTCCACCCTTTCTTAAATCACGGAAGATAAACTCCATCGCCCCTAATAGGGCATTCGATGAGAAATAGACAGCTGAGGCGAATAGGTTCTGAAGCCTGAATAGCAAAGACCTGGTTGCGCAAGATGCCTTCTTCATTTTATGACAAAGACTTCCTGAAGATATGCAGAAAAATATCGCCGAGAAAACTACGAAGACCCGTACTCCTGACCAGGGCGTATATGACCTTGGAATGATTCTCAAAATCGCCTAAATCTTCAAGTACCGCCTTATTCTTTTTAAGCAATGTGAACAATTTTCTCAGGTTATCCTCTCCCAATTCAGAGTATAGTTTCTTTATCTTAAGGCCAACCGCTATCTCCCTGGAGAATCTGGACTGCCATTTCCTCTCATATTCAGACAGCCTGTTAGTGACGATGCACTCTGCCAGTATTTCAGCGCAGCGCATGCCATAATATATGCCACCGTGAGTCAAAGGCTTTATCTGACAGGCGGCATCCCCTACCAGCACAAGGCGCCCCATCTGTGAGGAACATTTGCCCAAAGGCAATACCCCGGCAAACTTCTCAATGATCTCTCCTTCTATGTTTCGTTCCTTCAGGAAATTGGAGAGATCGTGATAAGGATTATCTGAAATAATGCCTACGCGCACAATATGCGCGTTCTCCGGAATAATCCAGGCAAAAAAAGGGTTTTTAAGGTATACCTGGACAAAGTTCTCATGGCACTTGCTGTATTTCATTCTGAATTGCACGCCCTTAAGATATTTTATATCCTCCCTGAAACCGGCTATCCTGCGCAGCGCAGAATTTGCCCCGTCGGCCCCGATGACAATATC
>DATJPP010000061.1:0-3036 GCA_035506355.1 Candidatus Margulisiibacteriota bacterium
CGCTTGCACTGGAGGAAGTAACGCTGGGATGTATGATCATGTTGATGAAGCCTTCTTCATTGACCTGAGGGACGACGTTAAGGCGGATGCCTATCTCTTGATAATAGTCGAGCGTCTGGGTTACCGTAGCGCCGGTGGTGTCCGTACCGGCAGTTACCGTCGAGGAAAGAATGGGTGTATGGTAACCAACCAGTATCGAGGCCTCCTGGTTATCCAGGGTCAATATCCTGGGTGCGGATAGGGTATTGGTATTTGCGTCCTCTTCCAACGCATGCAGGATAGTCTCAAAACTTGTTCCGGCAAGCTTTTTAAAGATAACCTCTAACCCGGCCTTATAGGGATAGGTCCCGGGAAAGGTGGTCGTCCCCTCTAACGGCCCGAACAAGCTGGGAGTAAACTCTGAAGCCAGGTTGCGCCCGGAAATAGTCTTCACGCCCTTATCGTCGGCTTTTACATCACCGGGGGCAGTAAGATAATTGGCTGCTCCGGTAGTACCAGTCCCCCAGTCAAGCCCGATATCCTTTAATTTATTGACGTTGACCTCCATAAGCCTGGCCTCTATAATCACCTGTTTCGGCTTCTTATCGATAATCGGGATAATCACATTACGGATCTTGTCCAGCGAGGATGCGGTATCCGTTATCACTAATACTTTAGATTTGATGGAAGGTTCAAACTCGGCCTTACGCGAAATAGTATCTCCGGCGGCATTCTTTTCGATGGATATCGTCTCTACCTTTGCCTGCCCCTCCTGTTCCCTTGATAACGACTGGCTGGATGTGGCCCCTTTGCCTATCTTAAAGGTTCCGAATTGCCAGCCTTTCTGTCCGCGGGAATACAGGACAGAGATCTTTCCGCGTGGAGAGAGCAAAGGTATAAGTATCTTCTGGGCGTCTTGCGCATCCAGGAAACGAAGATTAAAAATCTCCGTCTGCAATGGCTCTTCGGACTGGATCTTGGATATGTTCTCAAGCTTGGTAACCAGGATGATATTTCCCTGGCGCTGGTAACCAAAACCGTAAGTCTTCAGTATCACATCCAGCGCGGTCTCCCATGGGACTTCCACCAGCCGTATGGTAACATTTCCTATGACATCTGGAGTAGAAACGATGTTTACCCCTGATTTATAAGCGATTATTTTTAAAACATTCTGGATATCTGCCTCCTTAAAGTCCAAAGTTACCGACTGTGCCTTGGTCAAGCTGATTTCGGTATTTACAGGTGGCACATTTTCTGCCGGCTGAGGCGGACCTGCCTGCGTTACTCCTGCTTCCTGGGCAGGAGGCTCCTGCTGCTGGGCAAAAGAAACAGGAAGATACGATGTAATAAAAACGCTGACTAAAAGGACGCGAAAGGCTGAATTGATATTCATTAATCCTCCTTCTGAAAGATCTCTTCTTTTGTTTGTCCTTCTTTTATAAAAACAACCTTTCTACTCTCTATCTTCAAAACCTGGTAGTCGCCTACGTAGTCGCCTACCCCTACAACCGCACCATTGACTATCGCAAAGGACCTGCCGTTCTTGTCATAGATTATCCCTTCTATCGCCAGGTCTCCCTTTGTCTTCTCCTCTTTATCAAGTTTCAGCAATCTTCCGTCGGAGGTAACCAGCGGTATAAAGGGATTGCGCTTGCCCATGGAGTCGTAGGTAAACTCTTCCTGCGCAAAAGAACGCAATAATGATAATGCCGCTAATAGTAAAAGAGTAAAAAATAATATCCTTTTATTATCTGACATAGGTCTTCAATACCAGATTAACGTTCTGCTTAAGATAATTCGTCTCCTCGGATGTAATCTTTAAATCCGTCACGGATATAAAGACCTGCGCGTTCTCCAGGTCGTTTATAAAGCTTCCCAAATGGTGGTAATCGCATGTCAAATCCAGCATTAACAAAAGCGGGGTAAATTTTTGCTTCTGGGCTCCTGACTTATCCTCCTTACCAGGTAATTCCATAGAAGGCTTCATCTGGATTATATCCACGCGGTCTTTATTGGCGATTTCGGAGATCTCTTGCATAAGGGAAGTGATCTGTTCCTGCGGTATTATCTTCTTTGTGTGCGCAAGAAGCTTCTGCCTGTTCTCAACTTGCTGTGACTCCGAATATTCCATACTATTTAAATCCTTATTCAAGGCGGTCAGATCCGTTTTTAGTTTGGTAATCTTAGGCCCTATATTCTTAAGAGCGGCGAGCTGCATCTTCATCAGAAAAGCAAAATCCACGTAGATCAAGGCCAAACAAACAATTACAATCGCCGCGATCTTCTTATTGTCCAGCTCTACCTTCTCAAATTTATTAAGCAGTATAGATAATCTCTTCATCATTTCTGCCTTAGTGAGCCCGAAAAGCTAAAATCCGCTATTTCGTAGCCGCCAACGGTCCTTCTCTGCACCGAGCCAAGCTCTAACTTATTGAAGTCTTTAATAAACGCGTTCTCATTTTTAAGGTTATCCATGAAGGATTTAATCAAGCTCATCTCCTGCCTCTGCAGTGAAACTACCGAGCCGCGCAAGAAGAAATTATTCTTGGAAATCGTTATCTCTTCGAACCAGACGCCGCTGGGAAGCCCCAGGCTCAACTTGTTTAATTTCTCAGACCAATTTATCCTCTGGGCGACTAACTGGTTTATAGCCAGGCTATCCTGGTTAATAACGGCGAATTCACTCTTGAATTTATCCAGCGCCTGCCGTTGAGGAGCGAGCGCATTCCACTTGCTGCTTAAAATAAACAGCTCGCTGTTTTTTATCATAATAACGGCGAATAGAAAAACGTGTAGAGCGGCTAATAAGCCGATAACCAGGGGTATGAGATAGATAAAATACCTCGCCTCTATCGCAAAGGGGGAATTCTTACCCCTCGACATCACACGTAATTCTTCTGGAAGCAGGTTTATTTCAATCATGGTTGGTTGCGCAAGGCCAGTCCTGCTGCTACGGCTAACTGCCCAGCAAGCTCGCTTATCTTCTCTACTCCCGGAGTTTGAGAGACGGCTATATTCTTAAATGGACTCCAATACTCGACCTCTATCCCAAGAAGA
>DATJPP010000062.1:0-3110 GCA_035506355.1 Candidatus Margulisiibacteriota bacterium
CTTAGGGCTTATCAATGTAGCGGATAAGAATTCGGGAGAGCCTTTCTCCGAAAAGGACCTGGTCTTTGCATCCACTATTGCCAAGTATGCCTGTAATGCTATTGAGGCGATGCTTCAATGCACGGATTTGAAGCTGGAGAAGGATGCTTTGGATGAACAGAAGTCGCAATTGGAAAAATACGCTTCCGTAGGAAAGCTGGCTGCAGGGGTAGTCCATGAAGTAAATAACCCGTTAGACGGGGTGATACGTTATACCAATATGCTTTTAAGCCAGATAGATTCAGGCTCAGTGACCCATGAGTATCTTTCCGAGATTAAAAAAGGGCTGCATAGGATCGCCAATACCACTAAATCCCTGTTGGATTTCTCCCAGCGGGTCAATTCCAATTATTCGCATCATAAGAGATATGTGGATATCCACGCAGTGATCGAAGATTCCCTGGATGCCCTGCGCGATAATATCGCTGCAGGCGTAGCCATTGAGAAGAAATTTGATAACGCTATCCCTAAGGTGATGGATTTAGGGCTTTCGCATGTAGTGGAGAATATTATCAAGAATTCGCTGGACGCAATGAACGGGAAGGGAAAAATTGAGATTTTAACCGGTATAGATGATAAAGGGATGCACCTTATTTTTAAGGATAATGGGGCGGGTATCCCTAAGGATGTGCTCGAGCGTATCTTTGAGCCATTTTTTACCACCAAGGGCGTAGGAAAAGGGACGGGCTTGGGGCTTCCTATTTGCAGCGAGATAATCCAGAAATACAAAGGCAAGATCAAGGTGGATAGCACGGTAGGGAAGGGGAGTACATTTACCATCTTGATCCCTAAAAAATATTTAGAAAATGGATAACGGGCATTCAAACGGTAGGCATATATTGATCGTAGATGACGAACCGCTGGTCAGGCGCTCGCTGGGTGAGTTCTTGACTCTTGCCGGCTATACGGTCAGCACCGCCTCTAATGGAAAGGAGGCATTGCACCTGCTTAAAGATTACACTACCGATATCGTGATTACCGATATCAAGATGCCGGAGATGGATGGCATTGAGTTATTGAAGAAGATAAAGAGCGGCCATCCCGGAACACCGGTGATATTGATCACCAGTTACGGCAGTATCGAGAACGCGGTTGACGCCATCAGGCAGGGCGCCTACGATTATATCACTAAGCCTATTATCGACAGCGAAATCAAGTTGGTTATTGAGCGGCTGATCAATCAGCGTAACTTGCAGGAAGAGAATAAGCACCTGAAAGAGCAGCTTTCCGTAACCCACAGAGACCGTTTCCATAATATCGTGGGAAAAGATGAAAAGATGCAGAAGTTATATACCCTCATTGAAGCGATAATTAATACCCGTGCTACCGTGCTGATAAACGGCGAGAGCGGCACAGGAAAAAGGCTGGTAGCCCACGCTATCCACAAATATAACGAGCATGAGCGCGGGAAGCCCTTTGTAGAGGTAAGCTGCGGGGCGTTAACCGAAACTTTGCTTGAGAGTGAATTGTTCGGTCATGTTAAGGGGGCTTTTACGGGAGCGATTAAGGACCGGGCCGGAAGATTTGAGACTGCTAACGGCGGGACCATATTCTTGGATGAAATTGACGCCTTTTCTCCGGCTTTACAGGTAAAACTCTTAAGGGTTCTGCAGGATGGAGAATTTGAACGGGTAGGAGAGACCAAGACGATTAAAGTTGACGTCAGGGTCATCGCCGCCACCAACCAGAAGCTCGAGGAGCTGATCGCGCAGGGAAAATTCCGCAAGGACTTATTCTATCGTTTGAATATTATCTCCATTGAATTGCCTCCGCTTAGGGAGCGTAAGTCCGATATCCCGCTTTTAGCTAATGAATTTATTCACAAGCACGCCAAGCATATTAATAAGAAGATAGAAGGCCTGAATAATGATGCTCTTTCAGTGCTGATGGATTATAACTGGCCGGGGAATATCAGGGAGCTTGAAAATGTAATCGAAAGGGCTATAATATTATGCAAAGGGCCGGTAATCGAGCCGCATGATTTTCCGGATTTCTTAAGCCGTACCGCCCAAAAAGAAAAAGTCAGCCCGGAGAACGGCGGGGTAAAGCTTAAGGATGCCCTGAAGTCACCTGAGAAGGATTTGATTTTAAAAACCCTGGAGTCGGTAAGCTGGAGCAGGAACGATGCTGCCAAGGCCCTGGGGATTAACAGGACTACACTTTATAAAAAGATGTTGAAGTATGGTCTATTAAGCAAATCAAAGTCTAATGCTGGGAAAGAATAATATAACCAGAACCCTGGAAGAATTGATTGATGTAAATGAGTGGCAGAAGATCCAGGATAATTTTTCGGCCATAACCGGTATCTCGGTGCGCATACTGGATTTAAAATGCTCAGCCGTAATCAAGCCGAGCAGGCAGCCCAGCCTTTGCGCGGATAGGCCGGCTATTTGCGGCGAGTGCCTGCCTACATTCTTAGGAGGCAAATGGAGCGTAGATAAAAATTTAAGCTATTCCTGCCACTTCGGTCTGCACAATTTTATGGCCCCATTAAGGATCGAAGGCCAGGTCATGGGTTACCTTATAATCGGACCGGTGATCCTGGTGATGCGTAAGCCCAAGGAAGAATATCGCAAGGCTGCAGAAGAATTGAACATGGATTTAGACGATTTTTGGAATGCAATCTCTGAAATAAAAGTCATCTCTTTTCACGGGGCACAATCTTTGGTAGAGTTGATCAAGGATGTCTTTGAATATCTGCTTAAGATGTCCTACCAGAGTTTAATGATTAAAAAAGACCTTTTGTTAAACGATTCGCCTAAGATGGTCAGGCTCTTAAACGCGCTTCTGGATGTGGCTTTTCAGGTCAGCGGCGCAGATGTAGGCTCAATCATGTTTCTGGACAAGATAAAAAATGAACTCTCCATCAAGGCTTCCCGCGGCTTATCCGAAGATGTGGTAACTAACTCTCGCGTTAAGTTGGGAGAGGGGATCTCAGGGATGGCGGCAAAAGAAGGGGAGGCCTTTATTATTGACGATACCTTCAAAGACAACCGGCTTAAAAACTTCCTTAACCGCTCATATATCAGTTCTTCCATGGTTGTGCCATTAAAGGTTGAAGACAGCGTTAT
>DATJPP010000063.1:0-3587 GCA_035506355.1 Candidatus Margulisiibacteriota bacterium
TAACTCTAGCCTGGGCTTTAGAGGGAAAAAAGAGAGATACTTTACCTTGATCGTATCCGCAAGTATCCCTTTCGCGGCTTTCTTTTCGGGTAAAACTAAAAGCGTATCGATATTGCCATGGGTTTGTTTAACCTCCCTTAAAAACTCAACTGCCGGGAAGATGTGCCCGCCGCTTGAGCCGGTTACTGCAAGCACCCGCACGCTCATGGATATTCTCCGGTACGCGCGATGTTGATAAGCATGCCTACGCTTACCATATCAAATATCAAAGACGACCCGCCGTAACTGATAAAGGGAAGGGGCAGCCCCTTGGTGGGGAGCACCCCGCAAGAGACCCCGATATTTATCACCGCCCTCAAAGAGATCATTAGAACCAATCCCAGAGCCAAAAAATATCCGAATTTATCCGCGGCATTCTTTACGATCTTTAAGCCCTGCTGGATAAAAATCATGAACAGGATTATCACCCCCACCGTCCCCAATAAGCCGAGTTCTTCTCCGATTATTGAGAATATAAAGTCGGTATGAGCGGCAGGCAGATAAAATAATTTTTGCTTGGAATGACCCAGACCCAATCCGAATAACCCTCCTGAACCAAGGGCAATCTGGGACTGGATGATCTGAAAACCGCTCCCCTTTGGGTCAAGCCAGGGGTTTAAAAAAGAAAGTATGCGCACCCTGCGGTAGGGGACTCTAAAGATCAAAATATAAAGCGCAGGGATGCTGGAGAGGAAAACGGATATCAAATACGAAACCTTCGTCCCTGCCACAAAGAGCATAGTAAATATTACTATGCTCAAGGCCATGGTAGTCCCCAGGTCAGGCTGTATGAGGATCAATAACGCAGTACAGCCTAAAACACATACCGGAGGCAGAAAACCATGCAGGAAACTTTTGATCAGTTGCCCCTTGCGCGTGATAAAATCGGCCACATAAATGATTACAGCCATATTAGCCAGTTCGGAAGGCTGGAAACTGATAAATTTAAGCCTAAACCACCTGCGCGCCCCGGAAACCTCCCTGCCTATCCCCGGGACTAAAACCAGGACCAACAGGAAAAGCGAGACCAGCAAGAACGGCTTGGCATATTTCCTAAGCTTACGGTAATCCAGCAGCATCGCCAGAAAAGTCAAGACTGCTCCAATGGCGATAAAAGTCAAGTGCCTCTTGAGAAAGAAGAATCCGTCTTTATACCTCTCCCAGGCATAGATGCTTGAAACGCTGTATATCATCACTATGCCGATACAGAGCAAGATTACCGCGGTGGTAAAAATATTTATCCTGATGTTGCGCGCCATAGGTTAATGTTTTTCTTTGGCCAAAGCAAAGACCGCTTCTTTAAAAAACCTGCCGCGCTCTTCATAATCGCTGAACATATCGAAACTCTTGCACATCGGAGAGAAGAGCACGCACTCGCCTTTCTCGGCGCCCTGAAAAGCCATCCTTACCGCATCCGCAAGCGTAGCTGCCTCTGCTAAAGGGACTATTCCCGTAAACGCCTTCTTCATCTTTTCCTTTGCTTCTCCTATTAAAATGGCTTTCTTTATTTTCCTGCCGAGTAGCTCGGAGATCAGGCCGTAGTCGTTACCCTTTTCTCTGCCGCCTGCTATAAGTACGGCGGAAGAGGAGATGTTATTAAGCGCCCATATAGTTGCGTCTATAGTGGTGGCCTTGGAATCATTGATGAATTTCACCCCTGCTATCTCCGCTACATTCTCCATTCTGTGCTCAACACCCTTGAATTCCGAAAAAACCCGCAAAACTAAATCTCTGGATATGCCCAATAACGAGGCCACGACTAAAACGGCAGACTGGTTGGGATTAAGGGCTTCTTCCCTGCGGAAATAAACGACCTTCGACCTGGCCTCTTCCGCCAAACCCCTTATAGAAAAGTCGTCGTAATTTATAACCAGGTAATCTGAGTTATCCTGATTCAGGAATATCCTCTTCTTGGCGGCAAGATAATCCTTAAGCCCATTATACCTGTCTAAATGATTGGAGCTGAAATTAAGGACCACCGCGATCCTGGGCTTAAAAGTTACGATATTTTCCAGCTGAAAGGAGCTGACTTCCAAAGAAACGAAATCGGACTCCCGCATCTTATCGACTTCGGAGCAAAAGGGTTTACCGATATTGCCGCAGATAAACACCTTCTCACCTTGCGCCTGCAGTACTTTCCCGATTAAAGTAGTGACTGTGGTCTTGCCGTTAGTACCGGTAATGGCGATGACCTTGGCCGGGCAGAGGCTAAAGGCAAGCTCTATCTCGCTGATGACGGGGATACCTGAATTTCTCGCCCAGGCAACGGCAGAAGAATCATTGGGCACCCCCGGAGAGATAACCAGCAGCTCTTTGCCTTTTATAAATTCCTCGCTGTGCCTGCCCAGTTCAATTTGTATCTTCCTGGATTTAAGCTGAGCAAGGTTGCGGCGCAGCGCATCGCTATCCTTATTATCGGTCACAAAAACTTCAGCACCCAGAGAATCAAGTAAGTTTGCGCAAGCTAAGCCTGAACGGGCAAAACCGACGATTACAACTTTCTTCCCTTTAAATTTATCAGTATTTATCATTAAATCGGCTTAAAGTTTACCTGATCTTGAGCGTAACCAGGGTAAGGAGGGAAAGGAGGCTGGCAATAATCCAGAACCTCACGATCACCTTATTCTCCGGCCAATTCAGGAATTGAAAATGATGGTGCAGGGGGGCAATCTTGAAGATGCGTTTTTTAAAGTAACGGAAAGAAAAAACCTGCAATATCACCGATAACGCCTCGACCACGAATATCCCGCCTACGATCATTAAGAGCAATTCCTTCTTTATCAATATGGCCACTGTCCCCAAAGCCCCTCCAAGCGCAAGCGAGCCGGTATCGCCCATAAATATGGAGGCGGGGTAACAATTAAACCACAGGAACCCCAAGCCCGCTCCAATCATGGAGGCGCAGAATACCGTAAGCTCCCCTCCTCCCCGGATATAAGGTATCAAAAGATATGCGCTGAATTTTATATTTCCCGACACATAGCATAAGACGGTAAAGGCTATGGCGACCATGACTACGATGCCGATGGCCAGACCATCCAGTCCGTCAGTGAGATTAACGGCGTTAGAGCTGCCTGCTATTACAACCATGATGAAGATTATATATAAACCGTCTAAATCCAGGGAAACGTTTTTTAAAAACGGCATATCCAGCGTTATGTTGTGGCGCGGACTCAATAACAGGATTGTCCCGATAATAAGACCGAGAAGTATCTGGCTGGTTAATTTTGCAGTCGCGCTTAAGCCTTTTGAGCGTTTTTTTACCTGTTTCAAATAATCGTCGGTAAAACCCGTACCCCCCAGCCAGATAGTGCTCAAGAGAACGATGAGAATATTGCGGTTTAAAATATCCGCCCATAACAATGTCGAAGAGACTATTGCCGTAAGAATCAGGAGCCCGCCCATTGTAGGGGTGTCCTGTTTATCGCGGTGCAATTCATGCAGCTTTGCACTGTCGTCCTTGCGTACATGCTCACCGATTTTTGACTTCTTAAGTTTTCGTATTATCAACGGCCCGAATATCAGGCTGATCAGGAAAGCGGTAACTG
>DATJPP010000064.1:0-4947 GCA_035506355.1 Candidatus Margulisiibacteriota bacterium
GGAATGGATGATTATGGAGATATTGCCGGTGATCCCGCCGGATTTAAGGCCTTTAGTCCCGTTAGATGGAGGAAGATTCGCTACCTCTGACCTTAACGATCTCTATCGCAGGGTGATCAACCGCAATAACCGCCTTAAGAAGCTTATGGAGTTGAATGCCCCCGAGATAATCATCCGTAACGAGAAGCGCATGCTCCAGGAGGCAGTAGATGCCCTTCTGGACAACGGCAGGCACGGTAAACCGGTAATCGGGGCAAATAACCGTCCGTTAAAATCGCTTTCGGATATGCTCAAGGGAAAACAGGGAAGGTTCAGACAGAATCTTCTCGGAAAACGCGTAGACTACTCCGGGCGCTCGGTTATAGTTGTCGGGCCGGAGCTTAAACTTCATGAATGCGGGCTCCCTAAACAGATGGCGCTGGAATTATTCCAGCCTTTTGTGATAAAGAAGCTGAGAGAAAGAGGATTTGTGCATACCATAAAAGGCGCGCGCAAGATGGTGGAGCGCGGAAAGATCGAGATCTGGGATATACTGGATGAAGTTATCAAAGACCACCCCGTGCTTCTAAACCGTGCGCCCACGCTGCACCGCTTAGGGATACAGGCGTTCCAGCCGGTATTAATTGAAGGCAAGTCCATAAAGATACACCCTCTGGTCTGTACTGCTTTTAACGCTGACTTTGACGGCGACCAGATGGCGGTGCATGTACCGCTTTCGCTTGAGTCTCAGCTGGAAGCCAAGATCCTGATGCTTTCCATAAATAACGTATTTTCGCCTGCAGACGGCCGTCCTATTATCACGCCTACCCAGGATATTATACTGGGGGTAAATTATCTTACCAAAGAGAAACCCGAGACTAAGGGTGAAAATAAGCTCTTTGCCAACCCGGAAGAAGCGATCGTCGCTTATAACGACGGGGTAGTGGATTTACACGCCAAGATAAAATTAAGGGTCAACAGCGTATTTGAAGTGGAAGAAAAAAAGACAACCGAGGGCAGGCAAATAATTACTACTACCATGGGTAGAATTTTATTTAACCAGATCCTGCCAAAGGAACTGGGGTATGTAAACAAAGAACTGACCAAGTCCAAGGTCGGGGAGATCGTCGGGGAGTGCTACAAGCGTTTTGGGCACTCGGTTATCATAGAACTGCTCGATGCTATAAAGAAACTGGGCTTTGAAATGGCCACCCACGGCGGCATCTCCATAGGCATAGATGACCTGCAGGTGCCGTTAGAAAAACAGGATGTGCTCAAAGAATCAAAGAATGAAGTGGCTAAGGTTGAGGATCAATATCGCAAAGGTATTATCACTGACAGCGAACGTAAATCCAAGATTATCGATATCTGGACCCATACTACGGATAAAGTTTCTGACCTCCTCTTTAAAGGAATGGAGGCATTCAATCCCATATTTATGATGGCGGATTCGGGGGCTAGAGGTTCGCGCCTTCAGGTCAGGCAGCTTGCCGGTATGCGCGGGCTTATGGCCAAGCCTTCGGGCGAGATTATCGAAAGCCCGATCACCGCAAATTTCAGGGAAGGTTTGAATGTCTTGGAATATTTTATCTCTACTCACGGTGCGCGCAAAGGTCTGGCTGATACAGCGTTAAAGACCGCGGATGCCGGATATCTCACCCGCAGGCTCGTAGATGTAGCCCAGGAGGTTATTGTCAGCGAGCTGGACTGCGGGACCTTAAACGGCATATCGGTTTCTGCAATTATCGAAGGCGATGAGGTAGTGGTAAGCCTTAAAGACCGCATCGTAGGACGAGTGGCGCTTGACAATATAGTAGATATCATTACCGACGAGACAATCGTTGAGGCGGGGAGCCAGATAACCGAAGAAAAAGCGGAGATGATTGAAAAGCTCGGTATCGAAAAGATACGTATCCGCAGTGTACTCACTTGTGAATCCGGCAGGGGGATATGCACTAAATGTTATGGAAGGAACCTGGCTACGGGAAGATTGGTGGAATTAGGCGAGGCGATCGGTGTAATCGCGGCACAGAGTATCGGCGAACCCGGGACCCAGCTGACGATGAGGACTTTCCACATCGGAGGCACGGCTTCCAGGATCGTTGAGCAATCATTCATAAAAGCCAAGAATCAGGGTATCCTGAAATATCACAGCTTAAGGATTACCTCTAAGGGCAAGGAATTCGTAGTCTTAAACAGGAACGGCTCCTTAAGTATCAACGATAAGCAGGGAAGGGAACTGGAGCGTTATCCCCTCCCGCAGGGCGCTTTTATCAATATTGCCGACGGAGAAGAAATAGATAAGGGGACGGTTTTCGTGCGCTGGGACCCGTATACGCTACCGATACTTACAGAAGTCTCGGGTTTGGTAAAATATGAGGATTTGCGCGAAAACGTGACTATCCGCGAAGAGTTAAATCAGGTCACCAAGCTTACGGAACGCGTGGTAGTAGAACACAAACAGGAATACCAGCCCCAGATAGTAATACTTGATGAAAATAAAGAAGTCCTGGGTATTTATCCTATACCGATTGGTGCGCATATCCTGGTTAAGGATGGGCAGAAGATCGGCGGAGGAGAACTCCTGGCTAAGATCCCGCGCGTAGTCATGAAGACGAGGGATATCACCGGAGGCCTCCCCAGGGTTGCCGAATTGTTCGAGGCCAGAAGGCCAAAAGATCCGGCGGTCATCAGTGAGATCGACGGGTTTGTGGAATTCGGGGAAACCAAGAAGGGGCAGCGCGTCATCGTGGTAAAATCAACTACCGGGATGCAGAGGGAATACGTTATTCCTCACGGGAAGCATCCCAATGTCTACAAGGGTGATAAGGTAACTGCCGGGCAGCAATTAACCGACGGGCCGGTAGTTTTACAGGATATATTAAGGGTTTGCGGAGATAAGGTACTGCAGGAATACCTGGTAAATGAGGTTCAGGAAGTATACCGCCTGCAGGGCGTGCGCATAAACGATAAACACATCGAGCTTATCATCAGGCAGATGCTGAAGAAGATCCGCATAGAGGATTCCGGCGATACTGAATTCCTGGCCACGCAGCAAGTTGATAAATGGAATTTCCAGAAAGAAAATACCAGGGTTATAAAGAAGGGCGGGAAGCCTGCACAGGCTACTCCATTATTATTAGGAATAACCAAGGCGTCTTTAACTACCGAAAGTTTTATCTCTGCGGCCAGCTTCCAGGAAACTACCAGGGTACTCACCGAAGCTGCTACCTCCGGTAAATACGACGAATTATTCGGCCTTAAGGAGAATGTCATCGTGGGGCATCTCATACCTGCGGGCACAGGTTTCAAAGACCATCGTAATATAGAAGTAATTAAAAACGCAGAGACGCAGAAATCCGAAGATAAAAAAGAAGAGGCCAAAAAGGAATAAAGTCTTATGCCGACAATTGCTCAATTAATCAGATTAGGGAGGATCTCCAAGAATAAAAAATCTAAGTCGCCTGCCTTAAAAGGCTGTCCGCAAAGACGCGGAGTTTGTCTTCAGGTGCGCACCATGACGCCTAAGAAACCTAATTCCGCTTTAAGAAAGATAGCCAGGGTAAGGCTGACTACGGGGATAGAAGTCACCTCTTACATACCGGGAGAAGGCCACAATCTTCAGGAACATTCGATAGTCCTGGTAAGAGGCGGCCGTGTAAAAGACCTGCCTGGGGTAAGGTACCATATCGTCAGAGGCACCCTTGATGCGGCAGGGGTAAACCAGCGTAAAAAGTCACGCTCAAAATACGGAGCAAAGAGGCCTAAATAATGAGAAGAAGAAAAGCCCAGGAAAAAGTAATTTTAGCTGACCCGGTATTCAACAGTAAGATCGTAGCGAAATTTATTAACATGGTAATGCTCGAAGGAAAGAAGTCGCTCGCCGAGAAGATGGTCTACGGCGCATTTGAGGTTATCAAGAAATCCTTAAACGAAGCGGACGTCATAAAGGTCTTCAATAAGGCCCTCGATAACGCCAGGCCCCGCCTGGAAGTAAAGCCCAGACGCGTGGGCGGTGCGACCTACCAGGTACCGATTGAAGTAAGGCAGGAACGCGGAACTTCCATTGCGCTGCGTTGGATAAGGGATTTCGCAAAGAATAAAAAGGGCAAGTCGATGAAAGAAAAGCTTGCCGAAGAGATCATTGCCGCTTATAAGGGAGAAGGCTCAGCGATAAAAAAGAGAGATGATACTCACAAAATGGCCGAAGCAAACAAGGCCTTTGCCCACTTCAGATGGTAATTTTATAAAAATGATCAGAAAGATACCTTTAGATAAGGTCAGGAATATCGGTATAATCGCGCATATAGACGCAGGAAAGACCACTACGTCTGAGCGTATCCTTTTTTATACCGGCAGAACCTATAAGTTAGGAGAGGTCCACGAAGGAAGCGCCACCATGGATTGGATGGTCCAGGAACAGGAGAGAGGGATAACCATAACCGCTGCCTGCACTACCTGCAAGTGGCTGGATTTCAGTATCAACATTATCGATACCCCGGGCCATGTAGATTTTACCATAGAAGTAGAAAGGTCCTTAAAGGTCTTAGACGGTGCGGTAGTGGTCTTCTGCGGTGTAGGAGGGGTTGAACCCCAGTCAGAGACGGTATGGCGCCAGGCCGACCGCTATGAAGTCCCGAGGATAGCCTTTGTGAATAAAATGGACAGGGTAGGGAGTAATTTCGCCGAGACGCTGGATCAGATGCACCAGAAGCTGGGGGCCAACGCCGCGGCTATCCAGATCCCTTATTATCAGGGAGAGGAACTTGCGGGCGTAATCGATTTAATCGAGAGAAAATTGATAGTTTATAAAGACGAAAAGGGGCTGCAGTTCGAGGTCAACGAAATCCCCGCCGACCTCAAATCACAGGTTGAGATGCAGCGCGAGGTATTAATTGAAAAGCTTGCGGAAGCGGACGAGTCGGTAATGGAGAGTTTTGTACATAGCAAGGCCTTAAGCGTGGCAGA